>NZ_JBRRCR010000035.1:0-39092 GCF_056759115.1 Stenotrophomonas sp. STEN087
TTGACTACATCGAGCGACGCCATAACCCAAGGATGCGGCGAAGGGTCGCCAGGCAGGATCAGAAGGTTGCAGCTCTTTTAGAACCGTCCGTGATATCGGGGTAGAACCCGTAAGTTCTCTTGAACTCTTCCAGTGACTTCCTGCGTTCTGCGGCAAGGATGCCGTGCATGGTCTCGTGGCCAAGCACTTCGGTAAGCCGATCTACGAGATCGGTGTTTTCAAAGCTTTTGAAGTTCGAGGCGCTGATGAAGATGGTGGGCGGACTGTTCTCCGCCGCGTCCTGGAAGTGCCCGCCATTGTGATGGCCATGGGACACGGCTATCCGAGCAACGTGTCCATCCTTCGCTGCGTTTGCCAGAAGATGGTTGAGGTAAGGCGATTCTGCAATCGCGCGTCGCACGGCTTCCTCTGCGCCATGCGGCAGATGCTCGTCCGACCTCAGATCAGCCAGTAGTGGCTCAATTGCCGATTCGATGCCCTTCATCGGTCAGTTCCTCCAAATCGCACTTCGTAGACACACGTTCTTGCGCCGGAGGTTACGCCACTCGGATAGGTGAGCAGGCTGGTGCTCAGTTGCTGCGTCCCATCTTTACCGCGACGCCAGTAATGCCTGATGCCGCCTCTCTGGAAAGGCGCTTCCTCTCCGCCTGAATAGCCAAAGCGCTCCAACGCATGCCCAGCCTCTTCAGCATCCCAGTAGCACAGCCCATCGGGCGAGTCAGTGACGGAGGGCTTCCCTTGCTGATAGAAAATGATGGAGTGCCTGGGATAGTCAGACGCAGATTCGACGGAGAAGTACGAGGCTGCATAGCTGTAGCCCTCCGTGACGGAAAGATTCTTGGCTTGGCTCTTGATGCTGTTGCCTTCGACGGGCTCAAGCGTGAAGCCGATGGCTCGGCCGAACGTATCTGGACTGATATCTGCCCGGGACCTGAGGGAATCGGCGTAGGAGAGAATTCGCCGCTCCAGCTCCGCCATGCTGATTCGGGATGAATGCTCAGCGGTCGGTGAGGTCGGCTCACCACCGGCAGCTCCACTTGGTGCGCTTGGCAGGCGTGTGCAACCTGCTCCCAGCGCTGACAAAGCGAGGAATCCGCACGTGGCGGCGTGAAGGAAGATCGACCTTCGTGTATTACTGATCATCAGCAAGTCCATTGCGGCGTCTTGGTCACTATATGGGCTTTGGCGTGAGGGGCTTCAGAACGGCGGTCCTCAACAGCTGGAAGTGCTACCGGTTTCTCGCTCTGGCAACGACTGGCTGGGTGAAGCCGTCACTACTCAGCTGTGCAGCACCAATCCCGGCACCGGCCATAGCAACGGCGTGCGGGCCAGGTCGTAGTCGTTGCCGTAGGCCATGGCCGCCTCGCGCGGTTCCAGATCGGCATAGCAGCTCAGCAGGTAGGCATTTATGCCGGCCTCGCGGTGGGTGGTGGCAAACAGGCTCAGCAGGGCGTGGTCAAAGTCTTCCAGCCACTCGGCGTCGATCGGGGTCATGGTCATCCTCCTGGGGGGAGGGGAGGATGACGTGGGGGTGTCTCATGGGCTGGGACGGGGCACATGCGATATGGGAATACGCCCCCAGTGTCGCAATCGGTGCGCTAGCAGTTCATTCCAGACCTTGGCCGTTGGTTGAACTGACCAGTGAATGGGCTTGCGCGCACGCGTACGTGCGTGAGGTGACCGCCATCGCGGAACGCCACCAGTCTGCGGTGTATAAGGAGACGCTTGGCAGAACAAAGCCTCAACGGCCGTAGGAGCGGTGACAGACGATGCGTCGACAGGGACGACTTTTACTGAGCGGCAGCCTATGTCTGGTCGCCCTTCTGCTTAGCGCCTGCCAGGCGCAGACCGTGACACCTGGAGGGGCTTCTGTACCCGCAGTCAAGCAAGATCGCGTCCCGATAGTAAGGCCGCTGGCCCTGGTGGCGATGGCCGAGCCGCTGGTGGTTTCGTTCCATCTGGATCCGCCGGGCAAGAGCGGGACATCCACGGTGCTTGTAGCGGTCCGTGTGAGCGGGACTGATGGAGCCGTCTCGCGGGGTCTCGCATCCTCGATTCAGAATGCAGGCGTGCCTGCACGTGTCCTGCTCATTCGCGAGGGAGATGACGGTGACGCTCCCGTTCCTCTGGTTCGGGTCGAGGAGCTCCGGGACGGCTCGGCCACAACCCTGCCTGTCGCAGCGGATGGCCAGGTGTCCCGCGTCTGGCTGGACGATGTGGATGACCTGCCCTTGGAACATGCCGGCTTGGCTGATCCACAACGCGACTACAGACAACTGGCGCTTGCTTGGGCCGAAAACCTGCCGCCTGGGCGGTATCGACTGAGTTTCCAGATACTCGACCCGAAACCGGACCTTGCCAAGATCCCGGCGGAATTGCTGGTCGCGTATCGCCACAAATCCAAGTAAGGATCTTTCATGGAAGACAGATATCAAGTCACGGTGTACGTCGCTGCACCTGGGACACCGCTGCGGGAGGGAGGAACCTCAGCCGCTGGCCACATGTACTACAGCATCAGCGATGGCCATGAAACTGCAAGCTACGGATTCGCACCTGCAGTCCATGGTGCATCTTCGGGACGCGGAAAGGTTTATGACTCTGACGTGCGTGAGTACAAGGAGCCCTACTACTCACGCACGATGGAGATATCCAAGGAACAGTACGAGAAGCTTAAGGACTTTGGTAACCGACCCAGGCCCATGGATTCAGCACCGACTACGATGGTTTGCGCAACAGCTGCATTGACTTCACGTGGGGCGCGCTGAATCACGCCGGACTTCATCGCACCAACACCCGGTCTGTGCAGGAAAAGAATTTCGAGGGCGGTATCAAGCCGCTCACCAACGTGGAATACATCCGCAGCATCCCCGATCCATTTCCCGGCAGTGAGCTGAACGACCAACACACAAACGAGATGCCAGCCAGGACGCTGCTGCAGCGGATCATCAGCGATGAGCAGCTGCAAGGAGAGGATCGCCTCATGCTGGATGCCATTCGCAAGGGCGTGGCGGGCATCGATGAGAAGCACAGCCGCACGCCTGACGAAACCAGCGAGCGTCTCTCCGCCAGCTTGTTGGCTACAGCCAAGGAGGCGGGTCTTGAGCGTGTCGACCATGTGTTGCTGGGAAACGCGCCGAACGACGCCTCAGCACAAAGGCTGTTCGTCGTACAGGGTGAGCCCAGCGATCCGGCACATGTACGCGCCTCGATGACAGTAGAAGAAGCCGCTCGTACACCAGTCGAGCAATCATTTGCCAAGGTCGAGGAGCTTTCGCAGGCCCAGCAGGAGCGCGTCCAGGCGGTGCAGCAGGCGGAGCCAGCACTCCAGCAGGCGCGGGCGTCTATGCAGGCGGGTTGAGCCGAATCGGAGAAGTGGGCCTATCGCGAGAGCCCCTCTTGAGAGCAAGCTTCTCGGACAGCATTGCAGCCATGCCAAGGAGGCAGGCAATGGAGTCGAAGGAACCAGAAGGAGCCGCGGCGGGTGAGCACTTCATCTTCGCCCCCGATCTCGAAAGCAACCGTCCATTCCGGGGCGCGACATTCGACAACTTCCAGGCATTGCTGACCCCGCCCCGCCTCATCCTACGGCCGGATGGCGGGGGCTTTCCCAACTTGCGCGAACGCCCCCGCATCATCTTCGACTCTTCCAGCGGGCCCACTCCCCGCGACCTGGAGGGGGGCTTCGGCGGCTACTGGCTCGTATCGCAGCGACTGCGCCAGGCAATGGAAGCCGTGGACCCCGGCGCATTCGAGTTTGCGGAGTGCGACATTCTTCTGGCCGATGGCTCCCCCGGCCCAGAACACTCCCTGTGCGATGTGGTGCGTGAGCTGGATGCGCTCGACGAGGTCCGCTCCCGGCTTGATATCGAGGTGGACGACGATTTCGCAAACGGAAAGTTCTACTCCATTGGCGGAGGCGCGAGCTTGACCTTCAGGCCAGAGGTGTTGATGGATGCGCACGTGTTCCTGACGCCATTCAGTACGTTTGTCGTTGTTGACCGCTGCTTCGTGGATGCCCTGCGCGCGGCAGGGATTCCCGCCGACGCGCGAACCAGTGGTATCACGACGATCGACGCGGCGGCCATCTGATCATGGTGAAGCAGGCGTCCAGGACTGGATCCGCAGCATGGAGCTACCAAACATGAGTCACATTGTGCGCGAGCAGTTCTTCCTGCTGATGCCCGATACCACCAGGCCTGGTAGAGGCCATGGGGTTGAGATCGAGAATGAAGACGAGTTGCTGCAGTCACCCCGGCTGATTCTTCGGCCGGAGGCGGGGATTCCCGCCTTCTAAGGAGAGGCCTCGCCTTGTCCTCAAGCAGGAGCTGGGTGACCCACCAGAGGATCTTGAAGGAGGAATGAGTGGCTACTGGCTCGTATCCGAGCGGCTGAAAAATGCATTCCTTGCCATTGATCCTGACGCGTTCGAATTCTTGAGGTGCGACTACCGTCTGCCGGATGGAAGTGACGGGCCTGCCTACTATCTGTGTGACGTAGTGCGCGAGCTGGATGCAGTGGACGAAGGCGCATCCACTTTCAGGGTGATCATCGACGAGGACTATTCCGGTGGGAAATTCTATGATCTTCGCGGCGGGGCCAGCTTGGCATTCAACAAAGACGTCATTGGCGGCGCGCGGGTGTTTCGAACGCCTTATTCTGGGGATCTCGTCTATTGTGACCGGATGTTCCGGGATGCTATCCGGGCTGCTGGCATCGGCGACGAACGTAGAACGTGCGGTCTGAGATTCAAGGACGCGGCAAGTGTCTGACGCGTACGAGCTACTTGTCGCCAAGCCGAGGCAGGTTTGTTCAGCCTCAGGTAGCTGCCAGAGGCATCTAGCCTACGTCCGCGTGGATTTCTTACGCGGCAGAACCTTGAGGCAGCCCGTCGCAGCAAACGCAGATCAGGCGTGTGGTCAAGAACCCATATAGCGAGTTGGTAGATTGATCGAGGTGGAGGGAAGGGTAAGCTCTTCATCGAGAACCTTTGGCTGGATTGATCGGGAAAGAACATGGAATCGACTTCAAACAAGAGGCCCCGACGCGGGGAATTCTTCATCCTCGAAGCAGGTACAGTCAGCGGCCCACGCTGTGGCGTTGCCTTCACTAATCTTGACCGTCTCCTTTCACCGCGCCGGCTGATTCTGCTCCCTGAAGAGGGAGGGATTCCGCCATTGCGAGAGGTCCCGCGCTTGAAGTTTGACCCAGGCGATGGCCCGCCCCCGAAAGATCTTGAGCCGGGATTCAGCGGGTACTGGCTGGTTTCGAAGCGGCTCCATGACGTCATGAAGTCTACCGATGCCGGGGCCTTCGCCTTTGCTGAGGTTGACTACCTGGTAGAAGGCGGTGCCAAGGGTGAAGCGCGTTATCTCTGCACTGTCGTTTCGGTGGTCGACGCGCTTGATGAAGCCGCATCTACTCTTCTGATAGACACATCAGAGGAATTCATCAATGGAAAGTTCTACGACCTGGGTGGGGGTGCCAGCGTCACGTTTGACCGTAGCAAGCTGGGTGCAGCGCATGTTTTCAGGACTCCCTACAACGGAACCGTTTTCTGTGATCTTGCCTTCCGGGAGGCGGTCGCTGCGGCTGGCATAGCCGTCGACAGCGATGCGGATGGCCTGTGGTTCATTGATGCGTCGGACATCTAGCTGACAAGAAGTCGAAAAGCAGGAAGGAGCCTCAGTAATGCCTCGCAATGGACCGGTTTTTCAGGATCACCATGCCATTGAACAGCGCACTTTGGAGCGTAGTCCTTTGCTCAAGGCGCTGGCCGATGCAGGTACTTTAATATCCATGCACCCGAGAACCGAATCTTCCTGCCGGCTGATCCCGCCTTCGCCCAGACACTAGGCGTCACGCCGCACAGCGGCGGTCCGATTGCGGACTATCAAATTGGCTTGCAGCAGCGCTTGAGGCGTTTGGAGCAGACCCCGGACGGTTCAAGCGCCCTCAATGGGGATCCGTTGGCGTTGCAGCGGATCACCGGCCGGGTTGAGGCCCTGCGGGACAACGTTCGAGTCGGTCTGATCAATGGTGACCTGTATACAAACGCCCCTCACGGTCTCAAGTCCAATGACATTCGGCCACAGGTTCAGAGCTTCTTCTTCAATGAGGCGGCATACGGCCAGATTCATGCACCGCAACTTCAGCAGTTGAAGAGCTTCAGACCTGTCGACAATGGTTGGGCTGCTGTCACTCACGAGGAGCAGCGCGTCGTCACCACTGTTCAGCACGCTCAGACTATTTCAAACCCGCTAACGCGAGGAGGAGACGTTGATTTGCAGCGGCAGGGCCTCTCTCAGGCGATCTCGAACGCATATCAGAGCGGACGTCTGACCATGACGCCGCGCGGTATCGCGATTGTGGAGAATTCTCTGGGGGTCGAAGCAGCAAAACCACTGCGTGTCCCGCGAGCCCAAGGCTTCGCAACAATGGACCTCCTCATCGGCGAAGCCTCCGCCAGCCAACTGGTCCGCTCCGGCGGTCTGCTCGCCTCCGGCGCGGACGCCATCCTCACCACGCGCCGCATCTCCGAACACCTGCAGCAGGGCAACGGCACGGCCGCCCAGTCCGAGTTCAACCACGCGGTTGCACGCAGTGGCGGTGGCTGGCTCGGAGGCATGGCAACCGCCTCGCTGATCGGCACGTCCAGCTTCGTGCCGGCGGCGGTGGTCGCGGCCGATGCGTTGTTCATGAGCAAGGCATTCGACAAGGGTGCCGACCTGCTCGACAACCGCGCGGTGTATCACCAGAAAGACAATGCCGGCGTGCAGTGGAAATTTGACGGCAACAACTGGCAGCGCCAGGCCAGGATGGAGAACTCGGCTGCCGGCCCTGGGGTTGCCACCGAGCACAGTGTCGGCGCGAGCTATGAAAAGGCGCGCGAACTCGGTGCGAAGGCCAGCGTACGTGCAGTGGAGCTGGCGCTGAAGGATGCGCCGGCACCGCAGGATCCCTTCAACCTTCCTGCCGCGGCGATGAAGGAAATGGCTTCGGCAACCCAAACTGGCATCGCGATGCCCAGACCCAACAGTGGACCCGCCAGATCAAGACCGATGTCGTCGGTGCGAATGATCGCGGCGTGTACGAAACCCAGACAGCGACCCCCGAACGCGCCGCAGAGCTGAACCAGCAGGCCGTGCAGCGCATCGAGGACAACATCGCCCATGGCAAGGCGGCGATCGCAGCAAGTTACCTGGAGAATCGTGCCGCCACGCGAGCAAGCGACTTTGTGCCCCTGGTGCCCGATGCTGTAGAGGCGGCGCGCGCCCGGCCGGACGCCATTCTTGGTTCGGACAACGTGCTCTACCAGCGCGACGATGCGGGAACGTGGTCCCACCAGGGACGCGTAGCTCAGGGCAACATGGCGCTGGAGCTGGAGGCGACGCGCAAGATCCAGCAGCCGTCGATTGAGGTCCTCGACCGCACCCTCGCCGCGCTTGATGCACGCCCCGCACCTACAAATGCCGAGATGAACCGGAACGAGGTGCGGCATGGCTACGCCTCTGCTGGCATCTCACCATCCCCGCAGTGGATGGAGGCCATCGAGCTGGCGACGGCGCGCACGCGTGCCCAGCACGGCATCACCGGCGCGACAATGCAGCAGCTTGCGCCTGCGGTTGAGGGCAATGCGGGAGAGTCCCGCGCGATTACCCACTACCAGGTGGGCCCCGATGGTGTTGCCCATTCGGTGGCGACGACGACCACCGAGGAACTGCAGGCGGCGTGGCGCGAAGTGCGTGAGCGTGCCGCCCAGCAGGCCCCGGTGCCTGAATCGCCTGAGCTGCGCATCGCAGCACTGTCGCCGCGCGAGCAGGAGGCCTATCAGCAGGCACTGCAGGAGGCCAACCGACAAGGCGCGGCCACGGTGGATGCTGGCCAGGCCGCATTGGCGGCAGCCCAGCAGATTCAACGCGGTGCCCCGGTGGCTACGGAGGCCGATGAAGCGCTGGCAGAAGCCCAGAGCGAGCAGGTCCAGCACCGCGTGCCTGTTCCCTCTGAGCCCATTGCTGCAGCCGTGCCGCCCGTGGCGGTACCAGCGCCTGCCGCCGAGCGCGAGACCCCCGAAATTGCCCGGCGGGAGGAGCGGCGCGAGCTGCGTCGCGAGCCCGAGCCACCGCGTCGTCCTGAGCCGCAGCAGGCCGAAGCGCAGGAGCGCGGGCGGGAGGTGGCTGATACGCCTGCGGCGCGAACGCTGCCTGAGCCATCTGCGGACGCGGCCGCCGTCCCGGGTGCCGCTCCCCAACATGCACATGCGCAGGAGGCACAGCGGGCCCCGAGCCACGTTACCCCTGAGCCGAAGCATGCGGCTGTGACACCGGTCGTGCCTGAGCCTCCACCAGAGGCGATTCGTGCGCCGGTTGTTGAGCACGCGGCCATAGCCGAAGCGCCCGGTACGCAGGACAATGTTGTGGAGCCTGTGGCTGAGCGGTTCGAGAGAGCGTCGCAGTACGAGGACGCCGCCCCATCCACTGCAACCGCCGAGGATGTGGTGCCGGCGAAGGCTGAGCCACGGACGGATGCCAAGGTCGCCACGCCGCATCCTGCGGGCGCCGTGTTTGGTCCAGCTCAGCCAGACCATCCCGACCATGCCCTGTACCTGCAGGTCCGGCAGGGCATCGAGGCGCTGGATGCAAAACATGGCCGAAGCTTCGACCACACCAGCGAGCGCATGGCCGCCAGCCTGACTGTGCTGGCCAAGGACAACGACCTGGAGCGGGTGGACCACGTGCTGGTCAGCAATGCCACCGCTGAGCATCCTGCAGGCCATACGTTGTTCCTGGTGCAGGGCGAGCCCGCAGACCCGGCACACCATCGCGCAAGCATGCCTACGGAAGTGGCTGCGCAGACGTCAGCGGAAGAATCGATGCAGCAGTTTGATGTGGTCAGCCGCGAGGCGCAGCAGCGCTTGATCGCCAACCAGATGGAACAGCAGCTGGAGGACGAGCGTGTGCAACACGACATCCAGATGCGGGCTGCGAGCGGTGGCTACTGACGTGGCACGCAAAAGCCCGTGTGTCTCTCCCACGGACTGAATCGCGTAAGCGCACGTCAGGTCTTGGGGCGCAGTAGCCATCAACTGGACTGGAGCGAGGCCCTGCCAACGCGTTCCGCATTGACTGACTTCGGCATGCTGGGCCGGATCTCAATCCTCAGTCCGGTAATGCGTTCGAGATTCTGGGCTGCGGCCTTCAGGCGTTGCGCTTCGGCCTCGTCGCCTTGTATGTCGATCAGCACTCGTTCCTCCCCCGGAAATCCGGTGGTCCCGGTGATGCCCGGTATCGCGCAGTGGAAGAGCGGCCCATGCCTGGCAAGGACAGCGCTGAACTCACTTCGGGTGTACGTGTGGCCCACGTCGAACACCACACGGGTGGCTCCGCTCTCGGTCCTGATCAGCCGATCAGCCACGCCTTCGGGTCCTTTGAGCTGCACCAGAATGTGTTGATCTGGTGCGTCCTTGATCGACAGTTCGGTCAGCCGATCAGCAAACTCGGCTTGTAACGCCTCAATGTCTGGCATCACCTCACTCTGGACCGCGACACGCGTGGCTGCCTCATCGGCGGAAACCGACGGGTGTTCGCGCATGTAATTGTGCACGAGAATCTGCATCTCCCTGCGTTCTTCCGTGTTGGCATTCGGCACCTGCGCCAGGGCGCTCGTAGTTACAAGAAGTGCTGCCGAGCAGCAGACAACCTTCCATCTCATGCGACGTCTCCATGGGGCAAAACGGGCGACCCTGGCAGGCGTGTCCGTGAGCCTGCTCAGCTGGGAAGCCTTAGAGCCGGGCAAATCTCACCCGCACGCGAACCCGGACCGGTACCGCCTCACCATCCACACGCGTGGGCTCGAACTGCCATTGCCTTACCGCTTCAAGCGCTGCCCGGTCGATCTCCCGCTGCCGGCTGGAGGTGACGACGTCTACGGCCGCAACGTGCCCGGTGCTCGCTACGTCGGCGATCACCACGACCTCTACAGGTTTGTCCCATACGCTGTCAGGGGGCGTGCGCGGCGGTGGCGCATGGACCGTGGCAGGCGGCTGCTGCGGCGCGTTGCCAGGGTTATCGCTGGCGTGGATGAAGGTGTCCACCGAGACCTGCGGCTCTGCGACGGCTGCGGAAGCGTGGGTGCCCAAGGCAAGCGTAAGAAGGAGCGCGTGGTGCCATCTGGTCATTGCGGGCCATCGATGGAAGCTGTGTCGACAGCGACCCGACAACTATACGCGGCAACCGTTTGAGTTCGTTCGGGTGGGCAGGCGGCGGCCATTAATGCTCCTTGGTTCACACATTCAGCAAGCCGCCTCGGGCCACGCCGGCCTCTCCACCTGCCCCTCAACCCACCTATGCCATCATCCAGCCAGAACCGCAGTACCCAACAAGGCTGAGCACGCATGGAGCAGGCAACACGCTACACGGTGACCGTTTTCCTGGCTGCGCCGGGCACCCCGCTGAAGAGCGGAGGCATCTCCCCGCGCGGGCAGATGTATCTGCAGGTTGCCGAGGGCGAGGACACCCACAGCTACGGCTTCGCGCCGCCGCGGCTGCCACCCGGTGAAACCGCGAAGGGCGTGCAGTACGCCCAGGTGCGCCACGACGATGTGGACGAGCACGTCGACCCGTATTACAGCCGCACCCTGGAAATCAACGCCGAGCATTACGGCTGCCTGCGCGATTTCGCGGAGGAACCGGCCGAGTTTGAATTCGATGTTGATCGCCCGGCCACCATCAACCGCTGCAGCGATTTCGTCTGGGCCGCGCTGAACTACGCGGGCCTGCACCCGCTGCCAGCGCCGCTGGATGGTGGCAGTGATCTGGGCGAATTCGCAGTGCTGTTCAACCTGCCGGAAATCCAGTGCATTGCCGCACCGTTCCCGGGCAGCGATCTGAACGCCGAAAGCCATCACCCGATGCCCGAGCGCGAGGCCGAGCATCATCGCCAGGGCGACCGCGCGGAAGGCGAGCCGCCGCCGAGCCCGATGGAAGTGGCCGGCACGCTGCTGGATCCCTCGCATCCGGACCACCGCCTGTTCGCACAGCTGATCCAGAAAGTGGCCGAGCTGGATGCCGCGCATGGCCGCACGTTTGATGACAGCAGCCAGCGCATCAGCGCCAGCCTGCTGGTGCTGGCCAAGCAGAACAATCTCTCGCGCGTGGACCACGTGCTGTTGAGCCGATCGACCCGCGATGCGCATGCGGCCGAGAGCATCTTCATCGTGCAGGGCGACCGTGACGACCCCGCGCATCGGCGCGCGAGTATCCCCACCGAAGTGGCGGCGCAGACGGATGTGGCCGATTCGCTGCGGTTGAAGGAGCAGTAACGCGGGCGGCAGCCACGCACGCGTGGGCGGACGCCACAGCCCGCAGCTGCTACCATTGCCCAGCTACCCAGCCAGCCCACCCCGCGCAGACAGTTGCGGGGCGGGCCGTCGCAGAACGGCCCAGCGAGCCAGGACACCCTCCCGTGCCCTTTCAAGGATGCTCGCATGACCCGTCTTTCCGTTTTCCGCTCGGCCGCCCTGGCCGTTGCCATCTCGCTCAGCGTCGGCGCCCCGGCGGCATTTGCCGATAACGCGACCGCTGCTACCGCGGCCAGCACCTCGGTGCAGCGCCAGGCTATTGCCCAGGGCCTGTACGAGCTGGCCTACAGCCCCACCCAGAACGCCGTGTTCGTGGCCTCGTCCGGTGGCTTCGGCGACAACGCCGGCCCGGCCCAGGTGCTGCGCCTGGACCCGGCTACGCTGGCCGTGCAGACCCGCATTCCGCTGGAGCGCAAGGGCTTCGGCGTGGTGCTGGATGACGCGCACAACCGCCTGTACGTGGGCAACACCGTGGACACCTCGGTGACCGTGGTCGACACTGCGAACAACAAGGCCATCGGCACCGTGCAGCTGATGGAAAAGAAGGTGGGCAAGGACGGCAAGGCCGGCTACACCCATGACCTGCGCGAGCTGGTGGTCGACAGCGCCGCCAACCGCCTGTACGTCACCGGCCATTCCGGCGAAGGCAGCGTGCTGTTCGTGGTGGACACCACCACGCTGAAGCTGATCGACACCATCCCGGGCCTGGGCAAGGCCAAGGCGCCGGGCCTGGCGCTGGATGCGGCCAACAAGCGCGTCTACACCAGCAACCTGCTGGCCGACCTGGTGGTGGTGGGCACCGATTCGAAGAAGGTGGTGGCCCAGCACAAGATCGCCGCCGAGCAGCCGATGAACATCGCGCTGGACCCGGACGGCAAGCGCCTGTTCGTGACCGACCAGGGCTCGGAGATGATCCGCAACTACGTGACCAAGAGCAGCGAGGGCTTCGTCAGCAAGCACCCGGGCCAGCGCGTGCTGGTGCTCGACCGCAGCACCGGCAAGGAACTGGCGAGCATCCCCACCGATGCCGGCCCGCTGGGCATCCTGCTGGATGCACCGCGCAAGCGCCTGTACGTGACCAACCGCGAAGGCGGCACGGTGACCGCGTATGACAGCGCCAGCTACAAGAAGGTGGCCACCTATGCGGTGCCGACCCACCCGAACAGCCTGGCCCTGGATGCGAAGAACAACGTGCTGTTCGTGAGCATCAAGAACGGCGAGAAGGATGCCAAGGGCTCGGAAGAAAGCGTGGCGCGCATCCAGCTGTGATGTGATCGGTAGCGCCGGGCCATGCCCGGCGGCTTCCCGCGTGAAAAGGCAGGGTGCAGACCCTGCCTTTTTCTTTGCCCGGCCGGCCGCCACCAAACCGTGGCCCCGGTCACCCTTCAGGTATGCCCTTCAGGCGCGTTCACGGGCCCATGCGAAGATGCTGACATCGGCCCGGCCACTCGCTGGCACGGCCTCGAAGGAGTGATTACCGCACCCATGGACGTCGTGATGCCCAACCCCGCTTTGTCCCGCCTGCGCGTGGCCGTAATGGCCATGGGCCTGTTGATGCTGCTGGGCTGCACCGCGCCGCCGCCAGAACCCGCACCGAAGGTGCTGACCGCGGACGAGGCCGCCGCACGGACGGTTGTGCCGCTCACACGTCCGATTGCGCTGGACAAGGCAGGGCAGGTGGTGGATCTGGAGTTCGAACTGCCGCCAGCTGAAGCAGGTCTTGCTCCCCAGTTGCTGATAGGCGTGCGGGTTGCCGGAGACGAAGAGGCCGCCGACAAGGCGCTGTGGTTGCTCAATGGCTACGATCTGATGGCCAAAGTGCGGCTGTCCCGGACCGATGGCGCTGACGCGGCCCCGCTGTCGTTGACCCGCTACGACGCCGTCAGTCGTAAAAGGGTGCCGCTCGATGCAAATGGGTTGGTGCCGCAAGCGATAGCGATCAGTCCTGCATCTGGGCCGCTTCAGGCGGCCGGGCTTATTTCCCCGGCACTGCATTACGGATCGTTGGGTCTGGCTTTCCTTCCAGAGGCAAAACCAGGCCACTACAGGCTTTCGATCGAGCTGCCCGAGGATCGGCCGGAACTGAAGAACATGAACGTTGAACTGTTGGTTGGCTACATGGGGAGCTCAAAGTAATGGACAAGGACGCACGACATACCCTGACCATCTACGTGGCCGCGCCGGGAACGCGACTGGCCGATAGCACGGAGCGGTCGCTTTCGGGACACATGTACCTGGAGACCGGCGAAGGCGATAAACGGCTCAGCCATGGGTTTCAACCGGGAGCGGCGCCTGTGGGCTACCAGCGCCAGTGGCATGACGTATCGGTGCCAGGGACCATCGTGGACTCTGACGTATCGACCTACCAGGATCCGTACTACTCCAGGACGATCGAGATCAGCAAAGATCAGTTCGACCGGATCCAGGAGTTTGCCAAGGACCCTGAGAAGTATGGCTTTTCCAAGAAGTACGAGATGTTCACCAACAGCTGCACGGACTTCGCGTGGGCTGCGATGAAGCATGCAGGCATCCATGACTCGAAGATTCTCGGCGTCAAGGATTTCGAGGGTGACGTCAAGCCTATCTACAATGTCAAGCCGATCCAGATGATCAAACCGCCGTTCCCGGACAGCGATCTGAACACCGAACACTTCAACGAGATGCCCGAGCAGAACTGGCGCCAGAAAATGTTCTCGGAAAACGAAGCACCGACGCTTTCACCCGAACGCGCGGTAGCGTCGGGAAGCACGGATGCCCGCCACAGCAACGACCCGCTCCTCTCACAGATCAACCAGGGTGTAGCCCGGCTGGATGCAGAGGCGGGCCGCACGCCTGATGCCACCAGCGAAAACGTCAGCGCCAGCCTCTACGCGCTGGCCAAGGCCAACGACATCACCCGGGTCGACCATGTGTTGCTGAGTGAACGCACCGCGCAGGCCGATGCGGCGCAGAACATCTTCATCGTGCAGGGCGAGCGCAACGATCCCGCGCACCTGCGTGCCAGCATGGCCACCTCGGTGGCGGCGCAGACGCCGGCGGATGCTTCGTTCGAACGTGCCGAACAGCTGACGCAGGCGGCGCAGGTACGCACCCAGGAAGATCAGCAGCAACGCCAGGTGCAGGAGCAGTCCGGGCCGCGCATGGTGTAGGCGTGCGCGTTGGCTGACAGCTTGAGCCTAGCGTGGGCTCGGCTCTACAGGGTTGCGATCAGCCCAGGCGGTGCGCCGGGTTCTGCTGCTGTTCCTGCTCGCGCACCTGCTGTTCCGGCTGCAGGCCCATGGCCGGCTGCTGCGGGGCGATGCCCAGTTTCTGCAGCGACTGTTCGGCCGGGGTCTGTGCGGCTTCGGCGGTGGGCAGCATGGCGCGCAGGTGGGCCGGATTGGCCGGGTCACCCTGCACCACGAAGATGTTGTGGCCGGCCGGATGCTGCGCGGTGGCGTTGCTGACCACCACATGGTCGGCACGTTCCAGGCCCTGTTCGCGCGCCTTCACGGTGAGGCTGGCGGTCATGTTCTCGCTGGTCGTGTCGAAGGCACGGCCGTGCTTCTCGTCCAGCGCCGCCACACCCTGGCGGATCTGCTGGTGGAGGCTGTATTCGGGATGGTCAGGGGTCATCGCTGTGCTCCGTGCGGCCGCGCGTGGGGGCACCAAGTGTAGAACGGTCGGCGGCTGCGCCGGAAATGCCTTTGTTGCTAGCCTGTAGGGCGGGGGACGCAGGGGATGGCGTCCGTGATGACCATGAATGGACGAAGGCGGGTTGGGGGCAATGGGGATGAAACAGCAGGGCAGGACGCTGGCGCCCTGGCTGGCGGCGGTGCTGATGGCCTGCAGCCAGGGCGTGGCGGCGCAGGACGCGGCGCAAGGCCCGCCGACGGATTCGGCCGATCCGAGTTGTCCTTCGCAGGATTTCGCACAGTTCCTGCGCTATTTCACTGACCTGGCCGATGACCGCGTGCGCGTGCGCTACACCAGCGATTCGCTGGACTACGAGGCACCGGCGTACGGCGCCAGTGGCGAGGGCGAGGCCATCACCGAACTGAGCCGGGAGGCGGGGCCGGCCAGGCTGAGGCGCCTGCGTGCGGCCAGCCTGCGGGCTACGCCTGCTATTACGCCGTTGCCGGAGGGTGGCCAGCAGGTGGCGTTTGAGGGGGAAGGCCGTTACACCTTCGCGCGCCGCTATGGCTGCTGGATGCTGACCCGGGTGCGCCGCTCCGGGTAGCTGCCAACCTTGGTTGGCACGAACCGGTCGCTGGCGCACCATGCCAACCAAGGTTGGCATCTACCGACGGCAAGCTCTGCGCGCTGCTTGTGCACGCGATGTCACGGCCTACGCCTGTTTCCTCACGGCAATCACCGCTGCGCCTGCCTAACCTCGGTCACTCCTTCCCCACAGGAGCTGCCATGACTGCCCCCTCCATCCGTCTGCACGTTGAAGACACCGGCGGTACCGGCCGCCCGGTCATCCTCATCCATGGCTGGCCGCTGTCGGCCGAAGCGTGGAAGGCCCAGGTGCCGATCCTGCGTGATGCCGGCTACCGCGTGATCAGCTACGACCGACGCGGGTTCGGCCGCTCGGAAAAGCCGTCGTCCGGCTATGACTACGACACCCTGGCCGCCGACCTGTCCGCGGTGATCGAAGAGCGCGATCTGAAGGACGTCACCCTGGTCGGTTTCTCGATGGGCGGTGGCGAGGTGGCGCGTTACGTGGCCAACCACGGCGAGGGCCGCCTGCACAGTGTGGTGTTTGCGGCTGCGGTGCCGCCGTACCTGCTGCAGAGCCTGGACAACCCCGAAGGCCCGCTCACCCAGCAAAAGGCCGACGAGATGCGCGGCGGTCTGGAAAAGGACCGCGAGGCGTTCTTCGATGGCTTCACCCGCGATTTCTTCAGTGCCAACGGTAAGCTGATGGTGACCGAGGACGAGCGCCAGGCAGCCATCGCGCTGTGCCACCAGTCCGACCAGACCGCCGCGCTGGGTTGCATGAAGGCCTTTGCCACGACGGACTTCCGCGGTGACCTGAAGAAGGTGAGCGTGCCGACCCTGGTGCTGCATGGCGACAGCGATGCCATCGTGCCGTTCGAGGGCTCGGGCGAGCGCACCCATCGCGCGGTGTCGGGCAGCGAGATCGTGATCCTGAAGGGCGCACCGCATGGCTGCAATACCAGCCACGCCGATGACTTCAACCTGGCGCTGCTGAACTTCCTGAAGAAGTAAGCCGGCACGGGCATACTGCCGCCATGGCCACCGTACGCACGCCCCCGTGGAAGAAGCCCAACCCGAAGGGGCAGAAGAAGCAGCCCCTCTCGGATGCGCAGAAGGCCGCCGCGCGGCAACGCGCAGAGGAGAACGGGCGGCGCTACCCGAACCTGGTCGACAACATGTGGGCGGCGAAACTGCCGCGCGGCTGAGCCATCACTCAGCCGCGCGTGCTGGCGCCATGGGTTGCCAAGCGGCTTCGCGCCAGGGCGCCACGTTGCGTTCGTGCATGTTGATTGTCGCCGGTGGCAGCGGCATGCAGTCCTGCAGGGCCTCGCGTAGTGCGTTGGAATCCACCGGCTGCGCAGTGGCGATCTGCAGCACGGGCCCGCGCCGACGTACCTGCACCGGCAGCACGTCATGTACCTCGGTCATGCCTGCCGTGCGCGCCGCGCGGTAGCGCATGACGATGGGCCGTGCGGTCTGCTGCAGCACCGGTGCCCACGCCTGCAGCAGCGCCTCCTGCCGGGCGGCCGGTACCTGCACGTCGATGACGGTGGCCGGGTAGCCGCGCAGGCTCTCCACCATCACCTGGAAACGCGCGCCGTTGGGCAGCAGCAGCGTGCACGCAACCACGCTGCCGACAAGCACTACGGCGGCAACAGCGATCCAGCTGCGCGGAGTCTTTGGCTGCAGCGTGATGCTGCGCAGGTTGGGGCGGCGCTTGCGCAGGCGCCGGTAGCGGCGCTGCGCCGCGGGGCTGGGCAGCAGGCTGTGTTCGGGCAGTGGCACTTCGCGCGGGGGTAGACGCGAAAGACGCGTGCTGATGACGCGGGCGACCAGCCAGCCCACACCTGCAGCCACCAGCAGTGGCAGGGCAAGGCGCACGAACAGGTACAGCTCCAGCACTGGCGGCACTCCTGTGCGCGTCTCCATGGCCGCCCATGATCGCGCATCCACCCGACGGTGTCGCATCTGCCTGCCGACAGCGCGGCGTGGCATCGCTAGGATGCGCAACCTTTGCCGGGATGCACTGCATGACGCCTACGACCGCCCGCCTCAGGCGCTTCTTTGGCGCGGGACTGATGCTGTTCCTGCTGCACGGCCTGGCGCTGGCATCGGTGGCGCTGGCGGTGGGCTACTTCCACCACCGCCTGGATCTGTTGCTGGAACCCATCGAGCTGCCGCTGCTGCTGTCCTGCGGTGGCGGTGACCCGATGGCGCGCATGCAGGCGGCCGAGCATCTGCTGGCCCGCGCCGGTGCGTTGGATGACTGGCAGCCGGTGTGCTGGGTGGTGGTGAGTGCGCTGCTGTGCTCGCTGCTGGGCACGGTGGTGGTCAGCCTGCATTGGCTGCAGCAGGTGCAGGGCCTGCATCGGCGCAGTGTCTGGGGGCTGCTGGGCCTGCATCTGCTGGCCAGTGCGCTGGCCGTGCTGCTGCTGCGCCTGTACGAGCAGGTGTGGGCGGGGCTGGTGAGCGCGCTGCCGACGGTGTGCATGGCCGAGCCTGTGGCGCGGGAGGCGACGGCGATGCTGCCCGCGCACCGCACGCTGCCGCAGATGTTGTCCGATGCCGGTCTGCTGGTGCCGCAGGCGCCGGATGCGCTGGCCATCGTGCTGTGCGGCGTGCTGCTGGCCGCGACGGTGATTGGCGTGTGGCTGTGGCGCGCGCTGCCGATTCCTGCGGCGGAGTAAGCACGTGCGTGGGTGCTGGCGTAAGTGGCCCGCGTGCGTCACGCTATGCCGATGGAAAAGGATATTTCATTCGTACGGGCCAGCAAGTTCCTGAGCCTGGTACTGCGGCATGAACCGCATAAGATCGGCCTGCCGCTGGATGCGCAGGGATGGGCCGACATCGATGACCTGCTGGCGCGCCTGCCCGCGCATGGCGTGCGGCTGGACCGCGAGGCCCTGCATCAGCTGGTGCAGGACAACGACAAGCAGCGCTTTGCGATCAGCGACGACGGCCAGCGTATCCGCGCCAGCCAGGGCCACTCGATCGCGGTGGACCTGGGCCTGACGGCGCTGGAGCCGCCGCCGTGGCTGTACCACGGCACCGTGCCGCGCTTCCTCGAAGCGATTGCCAGCGAGGGCCTGCGCCCGGGTGAGCGCCAGCATGTGCACTTGTCGCCGGACCGCGCCACCGCCTTCCAGGTCGGCTCGCGTCGGGGCACACCGGTGATCCTAAGTGTGGATGCGGGGCGCATGCATGCCGATGGCCTCAGCTTCTACCAGTCGGCCAACGGTGTGTGGCTGACCGCGCACGTACCGCCGCGCTATATCGCGGGCTGAAGCGGCGCCGGTCGAGGCGACTGGCTGCATCGGGCCACGCGCAGGTAGAGTGGCCGTTCCTGCCGGAACAAGGATCTGCCGATGCGTTCGTTGCTGCGTGCCGTGCCTCTGCTGCTGCTCTCGCTGGTGGCGCAGGCGGGTGAAGTGGACCGCCGTATCGCGGTGACCATCGATGACCTGCCGTGGGCGCGTCTGGACGAGATCGTGCCGGTCGACCTGCAGGCGCGCCACGAGGCCTTGATGGCGCAGCTGCACCAGGCCGGTGTGCCGGTGGTCGGCTTCGTCAACGGCAACAAGCTGGAAGTGGACGGCGTGGTGCAGCCGGCGCGCGTGCAGATGCTGCGCGACTGGCGCGATGCCGGCTATGAGCTGGGCAACCACACCTGGTCGCACATGGATCTGAACGCCAAGGGCGTGGCCGCCTTCCAGCAGGATTTCCTGCGCGGCGAAGAAGTGCTGAAGCCGTTGCTGGCCGAGCGTGGCCAGGTGCCGCAGTGGATGCGCCACCCCTACCTGCGCGCCGGCCGCACGCCGCAGGATCGCGCGGTGATGGACACGTTCTTCGCCCAGCACGGCTACCGCATCGCGCCGGTGACCGTCGACAACGGCGAGTGGGTGTGGGCCTTCGCCTACGCCAACGTGATGAACGAGCAGCCGGATTCACCCGAACGCGAGGCGACGCTGGCGCGCCTGCGCAAGGGCTATGTGCCGTACATGCTGAACAAGCTGGACTACTACGAACAGCAGTCGCAGGCGCTGCTGGGCTACGCGCTGCCGCAGGTGTGGCTGATGCATGCCAACGAACTGAACGCCGCGACCTTCGCCGAGCTGATGGCCGCGACCAAGCGGCGTGGTTACCGCTTTGTTTCGCTGGAGGAGGCGGTGCGCGACCCGGCGTATGCGCGTGGTACCGAGGGCTATGACGGGCGCTATGGCCCCAGCTGGCTGCACCGTTGGGCGATGGCCGAAAAGAAGCCGAAGGAGTACTACGGCACGGAGCCGGAGGTGCAGCAGTGGGTGAAGGCGCTGGCCAAGGTGAATTACGAGTAGGCCAGCGCGGGTGCGTCAGCGCTTGACGGCCAGCACGCCGTCCAGCGCCAGCTCGGCCTTGAAGCCGGCCTTTTCCAGGCGCTTGGCTACTTCGCGTGGCACGTCGCGGCCGCTGGTCAGCTTGTTGGGCGCACCGGTGTAGTGGAACAGGCGGCCGCCCTTGCGGATGACGCGGGCCAGGTGATCGTAGAACGCCTGCGAATACAGCTCACCGGCGATACCGAAGCGCGGCGGGTCGTGCAGGATGGCATCGACGCTGTTGCTGGCGACCTGTTCGATCTGCTGCGAGACATCACCCTGGCCGAAGTGCAGGCGGCCACCGGCAGCAGCGGAGTCCGGATCGGGCGACCACGGATTGAGCGTACGCAGCCACATCACGTCGGCGTTCTTCTCGAACGAACGGATCTGGCCGACGCCGGCTTCCAGCGCGCAGGCGGCGAAGTAGCCGAGGCCACCACAGGTATCGAGGATGGACTTGCCGGCCGGGGCGACCAGCTCGACCTTGCGGCGCGCGTCTTCGAACGGCGAGAGCTTGGAGGTCGGCAGCATCTTGATGCCGTCGATCTCGAAGGTGGGCGCGCCCCATTCGGTGGGCACCAGCTTGATGAGCGAGCCGCTGAAGCGCGAGATCGAGGCGAAGTCCTCGCCGTCCCAGTAGTACAGCGTGCGGTCCTTCAGCTTGCCCGGCCACGGGTAGTGCTGGCCGCGGAAGCTGAAGCCCTCGGCGTCCAGACCGACCGTTTCCTCGCTGCGGCCCAGGTCGAGCGAGCCCTGCCAGTCGGCAGCGCCTTTGTCGTGCGCGCGGCGCAGGGTGTCGGCGCTGTCGCGGGTGAGCAGGGGGCCGGTGTAATGGGGCACGGCGGGTACCGGGGCTGGGCGGGGGAGGGCATGGTACCCGACCGGCCGTGAGCCCTGCATGGGGGCGGGCCTGCGCTATGGGGTGCTGCTGCAGGCAAAACCGTGGGTGGTGCCCTCACCGGCCAGGAAGCTGACGCCGCTGGAGGGCTCGGCGTCCCGCAGTGCGCAGGCGCGGCGATGCACGGCCTGCGTCGCTGGCGGCTGCCGCGAGTACTCATACAGCATGCTGCCGTCGTCCGGCAGCTGCCAGTGCACCGTGACCCGGGTGCGCTCCCCATCGTCGGTGTCCCAATCGATGGTGCGCAGTATCAGGGTGCGGCCATCGTCGGCCTGGCGTACCTCGTCATAGGCACCGGTGGTGATGACCTGCACCACGGCGAGCAGCAGCGACAAAAGCATGGTGAGGCCCCCAAAGTGGCCAGCCTCGCATGTGCTGCGGCGCTACGCCATCAGGAAAGTTGCAGATCAGTCGCACTTCACCGCATACACCGGCCCGGCGCCGATCAGCAGCAGGGCCATGTAGTCGCTGTCACTGGCCTTTGCCTTCATCGAGGCACCGCGCGTGGTGTGGAACAGGCCGAAGCCTCCGGCGCGGCGGAGGAGCGCGCTGTCGATCTGCTCGGCATCGTCGCGGAAGTAGCGGGCGATGTCGCTGCGGCTGGCCTGGCTGAGCGCGTTGGGTTCGCGCTGCCAGTGGCCGTCGCGCTCGAAGGAGACGAAGTACTGGCCGCCTTCCTTGTCGATGCGGAACTCGGCGGGCTTGCGCGTGCTGGTGGTGAAGCAGCCCTGCAGGGGATCGGAGGAGAACGGCAGCTGGGTGCCGCCGGAGCAGGCGGCCAGCAGCAGGAGGACACCGGGCAACAGCAGGCGCAGCGCGTGCATGGGATGTCCCGACGGGGCAGGTGCGGCTAGTGTAGGGCGAGGGCGGGGCCTGCCCGTACCGATAATCGGCAAGAACCAGGGAACTGCGATGGCACAGGGCAAGGCACCGTGGTGCGGGTTGGCGAGCTGGCTGGGGCTGCTGGCCGGATGGGGCGCAGGCTGGCTGGCGGCGCTGGCCTTCGGCGGCAGCGCACCGGCGGCCGGGCTGAGCGTGGGCGTGCTGGCCTCGGCCGTGGTCGGGCTGGGCCTGGCCGTGGCGGCACGGGCACGAGACGAGCGCTACGCGTGGCTGGGCATCGGCGGCGCGGTGTTGAGCGCGCTGCCGTTGAAGCTGTACCTGCTGCGGATGCTGTTGAAGCTCTGAACGGTAGTGCCGGCCGCTGGCCGGCAAACCCGCACCCTCACGCCGTGCGATGGATCTCCAGCGTCACATGCACCAGTTCCTCGTGCACGGCCAGCGCCTTGCGCAGCTGGTCGGCATCCAGGTCGGCATCGCTGGTAACCACGCTGGCAGCCACCGCGTACTTGCCGCGGCCCACCTGCCATACGTGCAGATCGGCCAGGCGCGCCGGCCACGGGCCCTGTTCGATCACTTCGCGCACTTCAGCCACCACCGGCGCATCCATCTGCGCATCCAGCAGCACGCGACCGCTGTCGCGCAGCAGGCCGACCGCCCAGACCGTCACCAGCACCGCACCGACCAGGCCCATTACCGGGTCCAGCCAGGCGGCACCCCACAGCTTGCCGCCCAGCAGGGCGACGATGGCCAGCACCGAGGTCGCGGCGTCGGCCAGCACGTGCATGTAGGCCGAGCGCAGGTTGAGGTCATGCCCGTGCGCGTGGCCATGCGCATGCCCATGGGAGTGATCGTGGTCATGGTGGCCATGGTCGTGGCCATGCGCATGGCCGTGCCCGTGCCCGTGCCCGTGCCCGTGATGAGGGTGGGCGTGGCCCGGGCTGTCGTGCAGCCACCAGGCGCACAGCAGGTTCACGCCCAGGCCGACCACGGCGATGAGGATGGCCTCGTCGTAGTGGATGGGCGCCGGTACCCACAGGCGCTGCAGCGACTGCACGGCCATCAGGGCGGCCACGCCGAGCAGGGCGATGGCACTGGTGTAGCCGGCCAGGATCTCGATCTTCCAGGTGCCGAAGGCAAAGCGCGGGTCGTGCGCATAGCGCCGCGCGCAGCGGTAGGCGAACACCGAGAGGCCGAGCGCCAGGGCGTGCGAACTCATGTGCCAGCCATCGGCCAGCACGGCCATGGAGTTGAACCACCAGCCACCGAAGATCTCGATGAACATCATGCTGACGGTGAGCCACATGGCGCGGCGGGTATTGCGTTCGGCCAGCGGATTGCCGTCGTCGAACCGGTGGTCGTGGCGGCGGGAGGCGGCGAGGGCGTCCAGGTGCATGGGGGGCATTCGTGAGTGGAAGGATACCCCCATAGGGTATAGGATACGGCCATGGCACATGTACACAAGAACCGGAAACAACTGCTGACCCGGGTGCGCCGCATCGGCGGCCAGGTGGCAGCGCTGGAACAGGCACTGGACCGCCCCGAGGGCGCGGCGGGCGACTGCGCGGACGTGCTGGTGCAGGTGGCGGCCGTGCGCGGCGCTGCCCACAGCCTGCTGATGGAGCTGCTGCACGAGCACCTGCAGGAACACGTGGTGGGCGCCGAGGACCCGCAGCAGCGGGCCGCCGAGGCCGAAGTGCTGGTGGAGCTGCTGCGCCGCTACGGCAAATGAACCGGTAGTGCCGGCCGCTGGCCGGCAACCCCGCCGCAGCGTCGTGCCCGCTTAATGTTATATAGTAACATTTCCATCCGCAGCCCTCCGCCCCGCATGAACCCTGTTTCCCGCGCCGACCGCCGCCTGCCGGTCACCGTGCTGTCCGGCTTCCTTGGCGCCGGCAAGACCACCCTGCTCAACCAGATCCTGCGCAACCGCGACGGCCTGCGCGTGGCGGTCATCGTCAACGACATGAGCGAGGTCAACATCGATGCGCAGCTGCTGCGCGATGGGGGCGCCGAGCTGCGCCGCACCGAGGAAACGCTGGTCGAGTTCAGCAACGGCTGCATCTGCTGCACCCTGCGCGACGACCTGCTGCAGGAAGTACGACGCCTGGCCGACGCCGGTCGCTATGACTACCTGCTGATCGAATCGACCGGCATCGGCGAGCCCATGCCGGTGGCGGCGACCTTCGCGGTGCGCGACGAACACGACTTCAGCCTGAGCGACATCGCGCGGCTGGACACGATGGTGACCGTGGTCGATGGCAGCGCGTTCCTGGCCGACTTCGGTTCGACCCTGCGCCTGGCCGAGCGTGGCCAGCAGGCCGGCCCGGACGACGACCGCGGTGTGGTCGACCTGCTGTGCGAGCAGGTGGAGTTTGCCGACGTGATCGTGGTGAGCAAGGTCGACCAGACCGATGAGGACGTGCTGCAGGACACGCTGGCGGTGCTGCGTGGCCTGAACCGTGATGCCAAGCTCCTACTGTCGTCATTTGGCGATGTGCCGCTGCGCGAGCTGCTGGACACCGGTCGCTTCGATTTCGACCGCGCGCAGCAGGCGCCGGGCTGGGTGAAGGAACTGCGTGGCGAGCACACGCCGGAGACCGAGGAATACGGCATCGGCAGTTTCGTCTATCGCTCGCGCCGGCCGTTCCATCCGGGCCGTTTCGCCCGCGCGCTGCAGGAGGGCATGCCTGGGGTAATCCGCAGCAAGGGCTGGTTCTGGCTGGCCAACCGCATGGACTGGGTGGGCGAACTGAGCAGCGTGGGCGCGGCGACGCGGACGCAGGCGGCTGGCGTCTGGTATGCGGCGCGCGAGCGCGTGCGTGCCGGCGAAGAGGACACGACGCCGCTGCTGCCGCCGACGCCGCTGCCGTACAGCGACCTGGGCTGGGCGCGGCAGCAGGCGGACTGCTGGAGCGCGCCGTTGCCGGGGTTGGAGGAATTCCCCGATGGGGATGCGCATGCGGCGATGGCGCGTCTGTGGCATCCGCTGTGGGGTGACCGTCGACAGGAGCTGGTGGTGATTGGCGTGCACATGGATGAGCGTGCGGTGCGCGCGACGTTGGATGCGTGCCTGCTCAACGACAGTGAACTGCGCGCGGGGCCGTTGTTGTGGCAGCAGTTGCCGCAGGCGTTTCCGGTGTGGAAGCGCTGAGGGCAACGGTACACCCGGACCGGTAGATCCACGCCATGCGTGGATGGCGGGGTCATCGGGCCGGGGTCAGAGCCCTTTTGCTTCGCAAAAGGGATCCGACCCCGGGTCTGCGTCGCGCCACTGCCAGCCATCAGCCCCCACCTGCAGCACCTGCGTCGGCCGCAATGCGCGCAGCAGGTGGGTGTCATGGCTCACCATCACCAAGCCACCTTCCCACGCACCCAGCAGTGACTCCAGTGCCTGCAGCGCGGTCAGGTCCAGTGCGTTGCCGGGCTCGTCCAGCAGCAACAGCTGCGGTGCCGGCTGCGCATAGAGCACGCTGGCCAGCGCGCCCTTCACCCGCTCGCCATCGCTGAGGCTGCTCGCCGGCCGCTGGATGCGCTGTGCGTCCAGCCCCAGCAGGGCCAGCCGCGTGCGCAGCTCGGCGGGGTCGGCCGTGGGATTGGCCGACTGCACCGTATCGAGGATGCTGCGATCGCCGGCCAGTGCCAGCAGCTGCTGGTCCAGCAGGGCGAGCGGTGCATGCCGCTGCACCTCGCCCGCGCGCGCATCCCTCTGGCCCGCCAGCACGCGCAGCAGGGTGGACTTGCCGCTGCCGTTGTCACCGACCACGGCAATGCGCTGGCCACGGCGGATATCCAGCTGCAACGGTGCGCTGCAGCCATGCGGCAACACCAGGTCGTGGGCCTGCAGCAGCCGCGCGCTGCCACGCTCGCCTTCGCTGGCGAACAGTGCAAGTTCGGGCGCCGCCTGCACGGCGGCAGCGGCACTTCGCAGCTGCTGGGCGCTGGCCTGCAGGCGGTCGGCCTGGATCTGCCGCGCACGGCCTTGGGTGGCCTCGGCACGCTGCTTCTGACCGCCCAGCAGGATCGGCGCCTGGTTGGCCTGTTTCGCATCGCGGTTGCCGCGCGCCTGCCGCTGTTGCTGGCGCTCGTGCTGCTCGCGCGCGCTGCGCTGCTGCTGGCGGTGCTGCGCGCGGGCATGGTCAAGCTGCGCGGCGGCGGCATCGCGCTCGGCGGCGCGTGCCTCGGCGTAGTGTTGCCACGGCCCGCCATAGCGGTGCAGCCCGTGCGCATCCAGTTCCACGATCTGCTGCATGTGGGCCAGCAGCTCGCGGTCGTGGCTGATCACCAGCAGCCCGCCCGGCCACTGCTGCAGCTGCTGGTACAGCTGCTGGCGGTTGCGTGCATCCAGGTGGTTGCTGGGCTCGTCGAGGATGAGCCAGTCGGCGCCGCTGGCCCATGCGCCGGACAATGCAACGCGCATGGCCTGGCCACCGCTGAGGCGCGCGGCCGGCTGCGTGGGCTGCAGATCATCGGGCAGGCCGAGGGCACGCCATTGCTGCTGCAGGCGTTCGCGCAGGTCCCAGCGATCACCGATGCAGGCGAAGTCGGCCTCGTCGATGCTGCCGGCTTCGATGCGTTCCAGCGCGGCCAGTTCAGCGCCGACGCCGGCCAGTTCGCCCACGGTGCCGCGTGGCGGGTAGCCGGGCGTGGGCAGCAGGAAGACCCAGCCGCTGCCGCGCACCTGGCCGCTGTCGGGCGTCAGTTGCCCGGCCAGCAGGCGCGCGAGCACGCTCTTGCCGGTGCCGTTGGCGCCGACCAGGCCGGTGGCCACCGGTTCAAAGGAAAACGAGAGTTCGGAAAACAGCGATCGGCCATCGGCCAACCGATAGGACACGCGATCGAGCGCGAGGGAATGCGTGGTCATGCGACCTCCATGGGATGCCTGGTTCTCCCCTGCGCACAGGGGCGGGAAGAGTCGGGCCGTCTAGTGGAAAGACGGCGGCATCACTGGCGCATTGGTCGCGAGCCTCTTGGAGGAATGAGCGGGGATTATAGCGCTGATGGCTGAATGGTCGCGGTGGCGATGCACCCGTCATCCACGCATGGCGTGGATCTACTGGGTTACGGGACGGTATCCAGCCGCGCGCCGATGAAATCGATGAACACCCGCAGCTTGGGCAGCACATGGCGGCCGGAGGGCCACAGCAGGTGGAAGGTGCCGCAGGAATGCACGTGCTCGTCCAGCACGGTGACCAGGCGGCCATCGGCGATGGCATCACGCACCGAGTGCACCGGCACGAAGGCCAGGCCGATATCGCGCAGGGCCAGTTCCACCCGCGCTTCGATGGTGTTGGCGACCATGTGCACGGGCAGTTCCTGTGCTGCCTGTTCGTCCGGCCACTGGATCGGCCACGGTTCCAGCTTGCCGCTGCTGGGGAACTTGTAGTGCAGCAGCGTGTGCTGCAGCAGGTCGGCCGGCGCCTTGGGCACGCCGCGCCGCTGCAGGTAGGCCGGTGAGGCGACGATGCGCCGCGGGAACACGCCCAGGCGCCGGGCATTCATCCGCGAATCGCTGGGTTCGCCCACGCGCAGTACCGCGTCGAAACCTTCTTCGATGACATCGACCAGGCGGTCGCTGAAATCGAGATCGAGGCGGATGTCCGGGTAAGCGGCCATGAAATCGGCCAGCAGCGGCAGGGTCAGGTCGCCCACCAGCGGCAGGCTGATGCGCAGGGTGCCGCTGGGTGCGGCGTGCGGCTGGGCCAGTTCGGTGCGTGCGGCATCGCGCTCGGCGAGGATGCGGCGGCAGCGCGCCAGGAACAGCTGGCCCTCGGCGGTGAGGGTGATGCTGCGCGTGCTGCGATGGAACAGGCGCACGCCCAGCGCGTGTTCCAGCCGCGCCACGCACTTGCCGGCAGCCGACGCGGAGATGCCCTGCAGGCGGCCGGTCTCGACGAAGCTGCGGGTGTCGGCTGCATGCACGAAGGTCTGCAGGTTGGCGAGATTGTCGAGGACGGACATGCGGAAGCGCGGCGGGAAAACCGCAGGGTAGGGCCAGTTGCAGCGGGCGGCCAGCGGGCCGTTGCAACACTGCGGTGCAAGGCCGGTGCGCCATGGCAGTCCGCGCAGGCCGCCGATTGCGGACCTGGGGGTCCACGAAGCACGGAGCGCTGACCCGCTTTTTGCCGCGGCGCAGGCTGCCTAACGTGGCGACCCTCCCCCAAAGGATTGCCCCATGAACGCTCTTCCTGTCGACGAACCCACGCCCACGTTGCCCGGCGTGGCCCACGTGCTGCAGCAGGCCCACCCGCAGCGCCTGGTGGGTGCGGTGGTGCTGGTGCGCGAGCACGGTGTGCTGCGCCACGCGAGCGCCACCGGTCTTGCCGACCGCGAGGCGGGCACGCCGATGCAGCGCGACCAGCTGTTCCGCCTGGCCTCGGTGAGCAAGCCGCTGCTGACCGCCGTGATCCTGCGCTTGGTGGGCGACGGCGTGCTCGATCTTGATGCACCCGTGCAGCGCTGGCTGCCGACCTTCCGCCCGGTGCTGGCCGATGGCAGCGTGCCGCCGATCAGCCTGCGGCAGCTGCTGAGCCACACCAGCGGCCTCGGCTATCGCTTCCTGGAAGCGGACGCGCAGGGGCCGTATGCGCGTGCGGGCGTCAGCGATGGCATGGACGCGAACCCGCTGAGCCTGCAGGACAACGTGCAGCGCATCGGCCAGGTGCCGCTGCTGTTCGCGCCGGGCAGCCAGTGGCTGTATTCGCTGGGCGTGGATGTGGCCGGTGCCGTGGCCGAAGCCGCGAGCGGACAGACGCTGCAGCAGTTGTTTGATCGCGAGCTGGCGCAGCCGCTGGGCCTGCGTGATACCGGCTTCAGTACCGCGCAGGGCGCGCGCCTGGCGACGCCCTATGTGAGCGATGCGCCGCAGCCGCACCGGCTGCAGGAAGGCGAGGTCGTCGCGCCCTTCGACGGCACGGTGGGCATCGAATACAGCCTGGCACGCGCCACCGACGCCAGTCGCTACGCCTCGGCCGGTGCAGGGCTGGTCGGCAGCGCCGACGAGGTGATGACCGTGCTGGAAGCGCTTCGCGATGTGCAGGCGTCTGCGCTGCTGCCGCCGGAACTGGCCGCTGAGATGGGAGGCTTGCAGGCGGGCGAAGACGGACCGCCCGATCCGCCGGGCTGGGGCTTCGGCCTGGGCTTTGCGGTGCTGCGTGATGCATCTGCTTCGGGCGCGCCGCAAAGCGTGGGCACGTGGCGCTGGGGCGGCGCCTATGGCCACAGCTGGTTCGTCGATCCCGCGCGTGGCCTCAGCGTGGTGGCCCTCACCAACACGCTGTACGAAGGCATGCACGGCGCCTTCGTCGATGAGCTGCGCGATGCGGTGTACCGCGATCTGGAGGCGGTGCGATGAGCGGGCATGCGGTCGATGCGTCGTCGCCTGCGGGCGAGGCTACGCGTCTGCCGTGGAATGGCCTGCTGGCGCTGGCCGGTGGCAGCTTCATCACCCTGCTGACCGAAACCCTGCCGGCCGGCGTGCTGCGGCCGATGGGGCAGAGCCTGGGCGTGAGCGATGCGGCGGTGGGGCAGCTGGTGAGCGTGTACGCGCTGGGCTCGGTGCTGGCGGCGCTGCCGATGACCGCGCTGACCCAGCGGCTGCCGCGTCGGCCTTTGTTGTTGGCGGCGATTGCCGGCTTCGTGGTGGTCAATGCGCTGACCGCGGTGACCAGCAACTACACGCTGCTGCTGGTGGTGCGCTTCCTGGCCGGCGTGGGTGCGGGCCTGCTGTGGTCGCTGGTGGCCGGCTATGCGGCGCGCCTGGTGGTGCCCGAACTGCAGGGGCGTGCGATCGCGGTGGCGATGGTGGGTTCACCGTTGGCGCTGTCGCTGGGGGTGCCGGCGGGCACGCTGCTGGGCCAGCAGATCGGCTGGCGCTGGGCGTTCGGGCTGATGGCCCTGCTGGCGGTGCTGCTGCTGGGCTGGGTGCGCTGGGCGGTGCCTGCGCTGCCGGCGGCCGGTGGCGGCCAGCGCACGCCGCTGGGCCGCGTCTGGCGGCTGCCCGGGGTACGCAGCACGCTGCTGGTGATGGCGCTGTACGTGCTGGCGCACAACGTGCTCTACACCTACATCGAGCCGCTGGCGATCCTGGCCAACGCGCAGCATTGGCTGGACCGCGTGCTGCTGGCGTTTGGCGTGGCGGCCGTCGCCGGCATCGGCATTGCCGGCTGGGGCGTGGATCGCCATCTGCGCGCGCTGGTGTGGGCGGCCGTGGCTGGCTTCGTGCTGGCGGTGCTGGCGCTGCTGCTGTGGCCGGGTGTGCCGCAGGTGCTGCTGCTGGCCAGCGTGCTGTGGGGCGTAGCGTTTGGCGCGGTGCCGACGCTGTTCCAGACCGCGGTGGCGCGGCGTGCGGGCGCGGCGGCGGACCTGGCGCAGTCGATGCTGGTGACCGGCTGGAACCTGGCGATTGCCGCCGGTGGCATGGCCGGCGGCGTGGTGCTGCAGTCGGTGGGGGCCGGGCAGCTGGCGTGGTTGCCGTTGCTGCTGCTGGCGGTGTGTGCGGCGTGGTTGTGTGCGAGGCCGAAGGCCTGGGGGTAGCGGCCATTGCATGGGGATGCCGGCCAGCGGCCGGCACTACCAGGGCTGCGTCATCCACGCATGGCGTGGATCTACTGAGAGCGGGCGTCGCTGCGATCCAGTGAGCGCAGCGACCCGCGTTTGCCTTGCTTACAGGGGTGAGGGCGCTTTGCTTGCGAAGCACTGCTTCGCGAGCGACCGAACGCACAGCCGCCAGCGGCTGGGCCGGGCCCCGGAGGGGGACTTGCAGCGTTCCCTGCGCAGCCTATCCGCCCGGCCAACCCTCGGATTACGGCCGCCCCACCACGAGGGGCTCCGCCGTTGGCCGTCATTCTTCCGCGGCGGCCCGCTCGATCGGCACGCTGCGCGGGTTCTGCATGTCCTCCCGCGCGGTGCCGTAGCGCTGCTGGCGCTGGTGGTGGAAGGCGATGAACGCATCGCGTGGCAGCGGCCGCGAGAACAGCCAGCCCTGCCCGAACTGCACCTGCTGGCTGTGCAGGTAGGCCAGCTGCGGTTCGGTCTCCACGCCCTCGGCCACCACCCACAGGCCCAGCTCCTTGGCCATGTCGATGATGTGCGGGGTAACCGGGCTGGTCGCGCTCTCGGTGCCGATGGCATCGACGAACGACTTGTCGATCTTCAGCGCGTCCAGCGGCAGCTGCTCCAGGTACTGCAGGCTGGAATAGCCCACGCCGAAATCGTCGATGGCGATGCTGTGACCGGCACGGCGTGCGGCGGCCAGCATGGTGCGGGCGCGGTCGGCATCGAGGAAACCGCGCTCGGTGGCTTCCAGCCAGATCTGCTGCGGCAGGATGCCGCTGCCGGCCATGCGCTGGGTGATCGACTTCAACGCGCGACCGCTGATGATGTCCTCGGCCGCAAGGTTGATGGCGATGTGCGCGCTGCGGTCATGCACCAGCAGTTCGCGCATGTCCGACACCACGTTCTCGATCACCAGGTCGGTGAGTGCGGCGATCAGGCCGTGCTCCTCGGCCAGCGGCACGAAGATGTCCGGGCGCACCTGGGTGCCATCCGGACGCTGCCAGCGCACCAGCGCTTCGGCGCCGACGCAGATGCCGGTCTCCAGTTCGATGATGGGCTGGTAGTGCAGGTACAGCTCGCGGCGGCGGATGGCGATGGACAGTTCGCCGCGCAGCGACAGGCGACGGCGCGACAGCCAGATCACCACGCCGGCGCCGGCAGCGGCCAGCAGCAGGCCCACCGGCACGAACAGCCAGGCCTGCTGGCGGAAGGTGGCGGCCAGGGCGGTGCGCGGGCCGGTGGCGATGGCCAGCCACTCGTTGTTGCGGGCCGTGGCGTACAGGGTGTCGTCGTCCAGGCCCTCGCCGGGCTGGCGCAGCTGCTGCAGCAGCAGGTCCGGGTTGATGCCGTCCTGCTTGGACAGCAGGCGGCCGTCGGGGCTGGCCAGGGCCAAACGCACCTGCGGATCGGCGATGACATCGACGAAGCGGCGCGGGTCGACCAGCGTGTCGTAGGAGCCGTACAGAATGGACAGCACCTTGCGGTGGTCGCTCGCCTGCGGGCGTACGTCCACCGTGATGCCGGCGCCATCGCTGGTGACGTGGTCGGGAGTGGGCGTGCCGACATCGCCCTCGAACATGCCCCAGGAGGTGCAACGCAGCTTGCCCGCCTCGAAGTAGCCCATCTGGTCGACCGAGGGCGTGGTCATCACCAGCGTCTGCATGCGCCGCACGTGCTCGGGGCTGCAGGGCGGCAGGCGCGAGGCTTCGGCGGCCTTCAGCACGGCCAGCGATTCCTGGTAGGAGACGTCAGCGCGGCGCAGGGCACGCTCGGCGATCTCGTGCAGGCGCTCCTGTTCCAGGCCGACCGCGCTGTTCCAGGTGGCGTAGACCATCGCGGTGATCGGCACGACGGCCGCCAGGATCGCCAGCAGGGTCGCGGCGATGATGACGCCCAGGCGGCTCATGGCAGGTTTTCCAGGGGGCGGGGCAGGGCGCTGCGCATGGCGGGCCAGTCCTTGGTCGGATGCGCTATCTGAGCATGTTGCGGCCCCGGGGGGAAATGGTTGGGACGCGTGCGCCTCCAATTTGACGCTTTCAGCCCTTCCAGCGCTGGCGCTCGGCGCCGCAGAGGACTACCGTCGGAGGCTTCACCCGCCCCTTCCCGCGCCCATGACCGAGCCCGCCACGCCCCCCGAACACCTGCGCCGCAGCCTGTCCAACCGCCACCTGCAACTGATCGCCATCGGCGGTGCCATCGGTACCGGCCTGTTCATGGGGTCGGGCAAGACCATCAGCCTGGCCGGTCCGTCCATCCTGTTCGTCTACCTCATCATCGGCGCGATGCTGTTCTTCGTGATGCGCGCGATGGGCGAGCTGCTGCTGTCCAACCTGCAGTACAAATCCTTCATCGACTTCTCCACCGACCTGCTCGGGCCCTGGGCCGGGTTCTTCTGCGGGTGGACGTACTGGTTCTGCTGGATCGTCACCGCCATCGCCGATGTCATCGCCATCGCGGCCTATGCGCAGTTCTGGTTCCCCGAACTGCAGGCGTGGATACCGGCACTGCTGTGCGTGATGCTGCTGCTGGGCCTGAACCTGGTGACGGTGAAGCTGTTCGGCGAGATGGAGTTCTGGTTCGCGCTGATCAAGATCTTGGCCATCTGCGCGCTGATCATCACCGGTGCCGGCCTGGTGGCCTGGGGCTTCACTTCGCCCAGCGGGCATACCGCTTCGCTGTCCAACCTGTGGAACGACGGCGGCATGTTCCCGATGGGCCTGGTCGGCTTCTTCGCCGGCTTCCAGATTGCGGTGTTCGCCTTCGTCGGCATCGAGCTGGTGGGCACCACCGCCGCCGAAACCGCCGACCCGGAGCGCAACCTGCCCAAGGCGATCAACTCGATCCCGGTGCGCATCATCATCTTCTACGTGCTGGCCCTGGTGGCGATCATGGCGGTGACGCCGTGGCGCCAGGTGGTGCCGGACAAGAGCCCGTTCGTGCAGCTGTTCGTGCTGGCCGGCATTCCTGCTGCCGCCAGCCTGATCAACTTCGTGGTGCTGACCTCGGCCACGTCGTCGGCCAACAGCGGCATCTTCTCCACCAGCCGCATGCTGTACGGCCTGGCCGAAGAGGGCCACGCCCCGCGCGGCCTGTCGCGCCTGTCGCGCGCGGCGGTGCCGGCCCGCGGCCTGCTGTTCTCGTGCCTGTGCCTGCTGGGCGGCACCCTGCTGATCTACCTGATCCCGAACCTGGTGACTGCCTTCACGCTGGTGACGACACTGGCGACAGTGCTCTTCATCTTCGTCTGGTCGCTGATCCTGGTGGCCTACATGGTCTACCGCCGCCGCTACCCGGAGCGCCATGCCGCCTCGATCTTCAAGATGCCCGGTGGCGTGGCCATGTGCTGGGCGTGCCTGGTGTTCTTCGCCGGCGTGCTGGTGCTGCTGAGCCTGCAGGCCGACACCCGCCAGGCGCTGGTAGCCAGCCCGGTGTGGTTCGTGCTGCTGGGCGCGGGGTACTGGCTGCGGAGCAGGAACGCGAAGTAAGCCATCGACCCCCGATTTGGGGGTCGGAGCCCGTTGCGCAGCAACGGGATCCGACCCCTTGCTGTTCCGACAGCTCGCAGGAAACTGTCGAAGGCGGGGTGGGTCCGGTGGCAGGGGGGTGAGCCGCATGGATGCGGCGACCAAGCCCCCATGGACGGGTTCACGGCGTCCCCTGCCACCGGACCCACCCCGCCATCCCACGGAAAGCCAGCTTCTGCCTTTGACGTTGACGTTGACGTTGATTCGGCAGGTGCAGGGCGCAGCCCTGCCAGAACCCACCCCATTCACCCGGAATTAGCGGGCGCAGCCGGATCATCCGGCCGCCATGACCCTCCGCCTCGCCCTCGTTGCCCTGTTGCTGCTGCCGGGCGTGGCCAGCGCCCGCACGGTCTACCGCTGCGTGCAGGGCAACACAGTCAGCCTCGCCACTGCGCCGGAGCCCGGCTCGCGCTGTACGCCGAAGGAGATCGACGACAACGCCATCCAGGCCCCCAACCTGTGGGGCAACATGGGCGTCTTCAGCGGCGTGCTGTACGAACGCGAACAGGACGGCGTGCTCGTCTATTCCACCCGCAACCTTCCCGGCTCGCGCGTGTTCCTGAAATTCACCGTCGCCACCCCGCCCGGTGAGCCCGCCCACGAGGGCCTGGGCAAGGTCGGCAAGCCGCAGCTGGCCCAGCACGCCAGGCAGTTCAAGGCGGCCGCCAAGGCCACCGGCGTCGACGACGCCTGGCTGCGCGCGATCGCCCACGCCGAAAGCAACTTCGATGCGCTGGCCGTCTCCAGCAAGGGCGCGCAGGGCGTGATGCAGCTGATGCCCGAGACCGCGCTGGAATACGGCGTACGTGATCCGTTCTCGCCGCAGCAGTCCATCGACGGCGGCGCCCGCTACATGCGTGCGCTGCTGCGCCGCTACAACGGCGACCGCGCGCTGTCAGCGGCCGCCTACAACGCCGGCATCGGCGCGGTCACCCGCTACAGGGGCGTGCCGCCGTATGCCGAAACCCTGGCCTACGTGGACAAGGTGATGGCGCTGTACACGCGCTATCGCGAGGCGATGGGCATCCGCAGCGAAGTACCGGCGAAGTAGGCTCAGCGGATGCGATCGCTGGCGAACAGGTCATAGCGATCAATGCGCCCCACCTCGGCGAGGGCGGCCTGCACTTCGGGCCGGGCCACCAGTTCGCGCCAGCGCGCCTGCAGGGCAGCGTCGGCGGGCAGCGTCGGCGCGTTGCGCATCTCCTGCAACGCCAGCAACGCGCTGCTGCGCAGCTTCACCGATTCCAGCTGCACGATCAGCATGACCGTCGCTTCGTTCATCCGTCCTGCCGCCAGTGGCAGTTGGTAGAGCAGGTCGGCGGCCGCCGGTCCCTGCTCGGACACGCCGCGTGCGGCGTCAGCGGCTGCGGTCTTGTCGCCCCTCTGCTGCGCGGCGATGAAGCGGATGTAATGCCGTTGGGCGGTGGCGTAGCCAGTCAGCGGCGCGGTTGTGGCCACGGCGGCCTGTGCCTCCTCGTAGCGGCCGAGTGCTGTAAGCAGCAGACCGAGATTCAGCTGCTGCACCGAGGCATGGGGCGTGCCTTCGGTCATCCGTACGGCAATGCGCAGGGTATCCACTGCGGCATCGGGCTGGCCCAGCCGGTGCTGGGCGGTGGCGCGGCTGGCCAGCAGCGCCGGCCCCCACTTCAGCTGCGGGCCGACGAAGTGCAGGCCTTCGGCAACGGCCTTGGCGGTGTCATCGGTGATGGCCATTACCTGCGCGTTGTCGCCCAGCATCAGCGCGGCAGCGGCGAGGCGGGCGAGGCTCGCATCCACGTCCTGGTTGAGCGAGGCGCGCACGCGCTGCGCATCGAGCTGGCGCTGTGCGGCCATGCGCGGGTTGAAACGCGGATCGGCACGATCGATGTAGGCATCGAAGCGCTTGTCGCTGCGTAGCTGGATCAGTTCCATCGGGCCATCAATGCGCGCAATCGTCGCGCGCACTGCATCGCCGTTGCCGGCGTCGTGCTGCAGTCCCGCCAGGATCAGCCACAGGTCGGACGGTTCGTCGCCGTCGCTCAGCCAGTGGTTGTCGAACAGGGCCTGCAGCAGCTCGCGACGTTCCGTAGGTGCCTGGATGAGGCCGCGTTGCATCTGGTCGACGTGATCCAGCGGAATCCGCAGCGGTCCCACCGCATGGCCGATGGCCCGCACCATGAGCATGGCGGCTGGCTTTGCGTGGCCCTGTGCGCTTTCGATCGAGCTCAGGGTGAACAGCGGCAGCACGGCATCCGGGGCCAGGGCGATGGCCCGCTGCGCGCGCTCGGTGGCCAGCGGGTACTGGCGCAGGGCACCGGCGGCATACGCGGCGGCGCTCAGCGCCTGTACCCGCACATCGACTGGCGCCGAGTCCAGGCGTGGGTCCGCGAGCAGGGTATCCAGGGCCAGCGACGCCTCCAGGACACGGCCATCGTCCATCAGCCGCTCAGCGTGCGCAGCCTGGGCCTCGATGGAGGTCCCGGTGTCTGCTGCGGGAAGCGGGGCTGCGCTCCCGCGTGCCCACGAGGTGGCCGCCGGGGCCAGCAGTACAGCGGCGAACAGCACAGCGAGCGCAGGACGGGACATGCAGGCCACCTTCCATGGAGTGCGCCGATTGAAGCCCGATTGCAGCAGCGTTACAAGTGCCGCGCTCGACGCCGTTGCAGCCAGCGTCTATCGTCGTGGCCTCTTTCAGGGCAGGGCGAACGCGAGCGATGGCACGGCGGCAATGGATGGCGGTAGGGGTAGTGGTGGTGGCAACGGCAGCCGCGCTTGCGGCCACCTGGTGGGAACGCCCCGCGCAGGCACCTGACGCGCCCGCCGGCCCGCAGCCCACGCCGCTGGCCTGGACCGCGCAGATCGAGCCGCTGGCCGGTGATGGCCACCCCGGCGACCGCGACGGTGCCTCGGCCCAGGCGCGCTTCGCCGAACCCTATGCGCTGCTGCGCACCGCCGATGGCAGCGTGTACTTCACCGATGCCGGCGACAACAACCGCATCCGCCGCTGGCTTCCCGATGGACGCGTTGAGACGTTCGCCGGGCAGGGCGAGGGGCTGGCCGATGGGCCGGGCCTGCAGGCGCACTTCAATACGCCGTCGGGCATTGCCGCCGACGCGCAGGGCAACCTGTACGTGGCCGACACCGGCAACCATGCGATCCGCCGCATCGGCACCGATGGCCAGGTGACCACCGTGGCCGGCGGCACGCAGGGCTTTGCCGATGGCCCGGCCGCGCAGGCGCGCTTCGATGGCCCGATGGGCATTGCCGTGGACGCGCAGGGCCAGGTGTTCGTGGCCGATACCTGGAACGACCGCATCCGGGTGATCGGTACCGATGGCAACGTGCGCACGCTGGCCGGTGGCGATCGCCCCGGCTTCGCCGATGCGGTGGCTGGCGAGGCCCGCTTCGATACACCGGTGGCACTGGCCTTCGATGCGCACGGTGCGCTGCTGGTGGCCGACTTCTTCAACAACGCGGTGCGCCGCGTCGGTGCCGATGGCACGGTGAGCACCGTGGTCGGCAACGATGGCGTCATCAATGGGCCGCTGTCGCTGGCCACGACCCACGACGGCGTGCTGTACGTGGGCGACTTCGGCGGGCGCATCGTGCAGGTGACTCCGCAGGGCCACCAGATCGCGCTGCTCGGCAACGACCGGTTGCCGCGCCTGGCCCGCCCCACCGGCTTGGCCGTGGAGGATGACGGCAGCCTGCTGGTGGCCGACGCCGCCGGTTACCGCGTGCACCGCGTGCGGCCGCTGGCGGCGGGCGCGCTGCCGGCACCGGCGCTGGTCGGGCCCGCCGCAGACGCCGCGCTGCCCGATACCGGCGGGCGCTGGCCGCTGGCCCCGCAGCAGGGTTGGCATGAAGTGGTCGGCACGCTGGGCGAAGTGCGCGGCACCTTCACCGGCGAGAGCCGCCACCACCTGCACGGCGGCTTCGACGTGCGTGGCGACGTGGGGCAGACCGTGCTGGCCATCGCTGACGGCAAGATCAGCAGCCCTGTCGCGGCGTGGAGCCTGGGCGGCCAGGCCGAAGGGCTGGCGGTGGGGCGCCTGAACTACATCCACATGCGGGTGGGCCGCACCCCGGCCGGTGAGCCGTTCGATGCACGCTGGCAGCCGCTGTACGGCGAGGACGGCAAGCTGGAGCGCATCCGCGTGCGGCGCGGCACGCGCATCCACGTTGGCGACCGTCTGGGCAGCATCAACAGCCAGGCGCACGTGCACCTGCAGGTGGGCACCAGCGGTTTCGAGACCAATGCGGTGGCGCTGGGCTTCACCGGCTACGCCGATCACTTCGCGCCGCGCATCACCGATGTCGGCCTGCTGGATGACAACGACCAGCCGCTGGCCGCAGGCAGCGACGGCGTGGTGATGCTGGCCCGGCAGGGGCGTGGCGTGCAGATCGTGGTGGAAGCGTGGGATCAGGTGGACAACAACCTGCCGCGCCGCCGGTTGGGGCCGTACCAGGTGGGCTACCAGATCCTCGACGCGGCCGGGCAACCGCTGCAGGGTTACGAACAGCCGCGCTGGAACATCGTGTTCAACCGCATGCCGCCGCAGAAGCAGGCGGTGAAGGTGGCCTATGCGCCGGACAGCGGCATCACCGTGCATGGCAGCGCGGTGACCCGCTTCCGCTACCTGGCGACCAACACCGTGCGCGATGGCCTGATGGAAACCGGGCGCTGGCAGCCGGCGGCGCTGCCGCCGGGCGAGTACATCATCCGCGGCAGTGCACGCGACTACAGCGGCAATGAAGGCATCGGCAAGCGCGAGATCAGGGTGCGGCTGCTGCCATAGCCGCGGCCGGTGCGCCGCAGCGTTCGCGCTCGGCGTCCATGTCTTCCAGCGGCCGCACTTCGATGCTGCCGAAGCGTGCCCAGGGGAATTCGCGGGCGATGCGCATGGCCTCGTCGCGGTCGCGGGCGCGGATGAGGTTGAAGCCGGCCAGCAGTTCGCGGGTTTCGGCGAAGGGGCCATCGAGCACGCGGCTGTGGCCGTCGCGCACGCGCAGGGTCTGGGCGGTGTCGACCGGCTGCAGTTTCTGTGCGGCCAGCAGGGTGCCTTCGGCCTGCAGTTGATCGGCGTGGGCGAGGCAGTCGCGCATCAGTGCATTGAACTCGTCGCTGGGCAGGGCCTGCAGCAGGGCGGGTTCGATGTAGATGAGGAGCAGGTACTGCTGCATGGCACGGTCCTGGCGGGGGCGGGGTTCCATGATGGCGCAGGTTTGCGTGGTGGCATGTTGCAGCGCGAAAGGCCGCCTGCGGCGGGGGATCGGCGAACGGCGGAGCCCCTCCGTGGTGGGGCTGAAAGCCTGGGGACCTGGGGTTTGGCCGGGGCGGGGGGGGTTTGTGGTGGCGCCGACTAGACATGGTCTGGTAAGTG
>NZ_JBRRCR010000036.1:0-38301 GCF_056759115.1 Stenotrophomonas sp. STEN087
AAGCCCCCATGGGTGAGGGCGCTTTGCTTGCGAAGCACTGCTTCGCAAGCGCCCGAACGCACAGCCGCCAGCGGCTGGGCCGGACCCCGGAGGGGGGTTCACGGCGTCCCCCTCAACCGGACCCGCCCCGCCATCCCACGGATAGCCAGCTTTTGACGTTGACGTTGACGTTGATTCGGCAGGTGCAGGGCGGCAGCCCTGCAGAACACACCCCACCCCCTACCAAGGTAGGGCGGCCCGCATGCCACCGCCGGACTATCCTCGATTGCATGACTTTGTCTGGGAGGGCTGCGTCATGAACTACGAGGAAACCTACCGCCGCTCGATCGACGAGCCGGAGGCCTTCTGGGGCGAGGAAGCCAAGCGCATCTACTGGCATGTGCCGCCGAAGCAGGTGCTGGACTACAGCAACCCGCCGTTCCGCCGCTGGTACGTCGGCGGCGAAACCAACCTCTGCTACAACGCCGTCGACCGCCACCTCGTCGATCGCGCCGACCAGCTCGCGCTGGTCGCGGTCTCCACCGAAACCAACGTCACCCGCGAAATCACCTATCGCCAGCTGTACCGCGAAGTGAATGACTTCGCCGCGGTGCTGCAGCGCCTCGGTGTCGGCCATGGCGACCGCGTGGTCATCTACATGCCCAACATGGCCGAAGCCGTGTTCGCGATGCTCGCCTGCGCGCGCATCGGCGCCGTGCACTCGGTGGTGTTCGGTGGCTTCGCCGCGCACAACCTGGCGCTGCGCATCGACGATGCCAAGCCGAAGCTGCTGATCGCCGCCGATGCCGGCATGCGCGGTGGCAAGGTCATACCGTACAAGGCCATGGTCGACGCGGCCTGTGCCGAAGCGGCCAACCCGCCGCCGCACGTGCTGATCGTCTCGCGCGGGCTGGATCCGGCCGAGCCGCGCGTGCAGGGACGCGATGTCGAGTACACCGCACTGCGTGAGCAGGTGGGCGAGGTGGACGTGCCGGTGAAATGGCTCGAATCCAGCGAACCCAGCTACCTGCTCTACACCTCCGGCACCACCGGCAAGCCCAAGGGCGTGCAGCGCGATGTCGGCGGCTATGCGGTGGCCATGGCGCAGTCGATGCAGACCGTGTTCGACTGCAAGCCCGGCCAGGTGATGTTCTCCACCTCGGACGTGGGCTGGGCCGTCGGCCATTCCTACAACGTGTACGGGCCGTTGATCGGCGGCTGCACCTCGCTGCTGTACGAAGGCCTGCCGACCAACCCGGACCCGGGCATCTGGTGGGCGCTGTGCGAGCAGTACAACGTGCGCACGATGTTCTCCTCGCCCACCGCCATCCGCGTGCTGAAGAAGCACGATGCCGACTTCATCCACCGCCACGACCTGGATGCGCTGAAGTATCTGTTCCTAGCCGGCGAGCCGCTGGATGAGCCCACCGCGCACTGGATCAGCGAGGCGCTGGGCAAGCCGATCATCGACAACTACTGGCAGACCGAGACCGGCTGGCCGGCGCTGACCCTGCTGCCGGGGCTGGACATGAAGCCGGTGCGCTTCGGTTCGCCGGGTTTCCCCAATCTCGGCTATCGCATGAAGGTGATCGACGAGAACACCGGCGAGGAAGTCGCCGCCGGGCAGAAGGGTGTGCTGGTTGTCACGCCGCCGCTGCCGCCGGGCTGCATGAGTACGGTGTGGAATGACGATGCGCGTTTCATGCAGAGCTACTTCAGCCACTTCAAGGAGCTGCTGTACAGTTCGCTGGACTGGGCGATCCGCGATGACGACGGCTACACCTTCATCCTTGGCCGCACCGACGATGTGATCAACGTGGCCGGCCATCGCCTGGGCACGCGCGAGATCGAGGAGGCAATCTCTGGCCACCCGCGGGTGGCCGAGGCGGCGGTGATCGGGGTCAAGGACGAGCTGAAGGGGCAGGTGCCGCTGGTGTTCGTCACCCTCAAGCAGGGACTCAACGGCGAGGATCCGGCACCGGTGGTGGCCGAGATGATGGCGGCGGTGACCGCCTCGCTGGGCGCGGTGGCGCGGCCGGCGCATGTGCACGTGGTCAACGCGCTGCCCAAGACCCGCTCGGGCAAGCTGCTGCGGCGTTCGCTGCAGGCGCTGGCCGAACAGCGCGACCCGGGCGACCTGTCGACCCTGGATGACCCCGGGGCGCTGGAAGAGATCCGCCGCGCGCTGGGGCGGTAAACGGTTGTGCCGGCCAGCGGCCGGCACTACCGCTACCCAACCGCTGGCGCACATGCGCTAAGCTCGGCCTGTCATCGATCTGCAACAGGGCCTGCGCTTCGGGGAAGCTGCGCAGGCTCCGACGATGGCGGGCAAGGGGGCGCGTCCGTCCGGGCGCGCAGATGAAGCGCATCAAGGATCGGGGGGGATGCATGGCACTGCTGCACGCCAAGACGGCCGCTGGCCGCCAGGAAATCGAAGACCGGGGCCGTCGCCTGCCGGCGGGACTGCGTTCGATCCTGTTGATGGTCGATGGCCGGCGCGATGACAACGAACTGCGCGGCCTGCTGGAAGGCCTGCGCGCACCGCAGGATGCATTGCAGCAACTGGCGGCGCTGGAACTGATCGAGGTGGTTGGCGGCTCGGTCGAGCCGGTCGCCGCGCGCGGCCTCAGCAGCGGCCGCGAGCAGGACCCGGCGCTGTACCAGCAGCTGTACGACGCGATGAGCGAAGCGGTCCGTCGCCATCTGGGCCTGAAGGGCTACTTCATGCAGCTCAAGATCGAGCGCTGCAAGGACGCGTTGTCGCTGGAACGGCTGTGCCCGGAACTGCAGGAGGCCGTAGCGAAAGCGCGCAGTCCGGCGCTGGCCCAGCGCTGGTGGCAGGAAACCCAGGCGCTGCTGTCGCCGGCCACAAGCGAGGTCGTGCAGGCCTGACGCGGCGGGTAAAGTGGGCGGTGGATTCCACTGCCCCCGAGGAGACCTGCGTGCAGGACGAACACGACACCACCGACACGCCCGGTTGGGACGCCATCAACGCCGCGCTGGCACCGCTGTATGCCGGCCAGGAGCCGCGCCATTACGGCACCGCGTTGCCGTACACGCTGGGCGGCCAGGATCCGCTGGATGGCATCAGCGTTTACTGGGCCGACGCGCCGGTACCGCACTGGCACTACGTCACCTACGGCTTTTCCGAACTGTATGCCAAGGAAAGCAGCGATGCCGACGCCAGTGGCTATGGCTTCGAGCTGACCTTCCGGCTGGCGGCAGCGCCCGGCGAGGGCGCCACCAGCACGCCGCCGGTGTGGCCGCTGAACCTGCTGCAGAACCTGGCGCGCTATGTGTTCGGCAGCGGCAACGTGTTCGAGGATGGCCACCATCTCAATGCCAACGGACCGATCGCACTGGAGACCGACACCCGCCTGTGCCATCTGGCCTTCATCGCCGACCCGCAGCTGCCGGCGCGTGACACCGCCAACGGCCACCTGCAGTTCCTGCAGCTGGTCGGCCTGACCGACGAGGAGATGGAAGCGGTCAAGCGCTGGTCGACCCGCGACGTGCTGCTGGCCCTGCAGCCGGCGATGCCGCTGTGGATCACCGACCTGCACCGCGGCAACCTGCTCGACGATCCCGCGCTGGCGGCACAGGTGCGGGAGGGCAGTGAACGCGAAGGCTCCAGCACCGGCATGCTGTTCATTGAAACGCTGCAGTGGCGTCAGGAGGCGGGGGTGACCACGCTGGTGCTGGGCGCCGGCCAGGTGTCGAGCGTGAGCGAGCTGCTGGGCCTGCGCCTGCGCCACGGCAAGCCGCTGGAGCTGGTCAGCCGTGAGCGTCAGTGGACGTTCGTGCCTGCCGCTGGTGAGCCTGCAAATGATGTTGGAAGCGACAGCGCGCGCTGGGCCCTGGATGAGGCTGGGCTGCAGGCGATGGCGGTGGTGCCGGCCGAACGCGGGCTGTACCCGGTGGCGGATTCGCTGCGCATTGAAGTGGTGCCGACCCAGCTGCGCGACGGCAAGGGCGAGGTCATCCGCGAGATCGGCTGAGCGCGGTGAGCGCGCGGGGTGGGGTCAGAGCCGCCTGCTGCGCAGACGGATCCGACCCCGGGTTCTGACCCCGTCCCAGGCCTCAGGCCAGGCCTTCGGCCTTCAGCACGGCCTGCACGCCAGCGTCGGCTTCCATGCGGGTCTTAAAGGCTGCCACGTTGTCCAGGCCGACCAGGTCGACCTTGGCGGCCGCAGCCCAGCGCAGGGTGATGTAGAAGTAGGGATCGGCGAAGCTGCGGAAACCGGCCAGCCACGGCTTGTCGGCCAGCTGCTTGTCGGCGGTCTCGAACAGGCCACGCAGGCGCTTGCGCGCGGCGGCGCGGATGGCGTCGAACTGGCCTTCATCGGCGATGAACTTGGCCGGCCCGAACAGCGGCGAGAACGCCGGGTGCACGTCCGAATTGACGAAGGACAGCCAGCGGGTGGCTTCGGCGCGCTGCTGCGCACTGCCATCACCGGCCAGGCCAGCCTGCGGGAAGCTGTCGGCGATGTAGCCCATGATGGCCGCGTTCTGCAGCAGGATGAAATCGCCATCGACCAGGGCGGGCACCGCACCGGCCGGGTTGATCTTGAGGAATTCCGGACCCTTCAGGGTGTCCTTGTCCAGCAGTTCCACGTCATAGGGCTGGCCGGTCCACTGCAGGGCGATGTGGTCGGCGGTGGAACAGGCACCGGGCTTGCTGTACAGCTTCATGGGAACTCCAGGCGGGGCGGGAAACGCCCACTATCCCAGAGCCTGCCGGCGTGCGGCAACGCTGCCGCCGGCAACAGATCGTTACGACTGGCGAGGCTTGAGGTTCTGCACCTTATAGAAGGTGTGGTCGCCGATGGTCGCCACCTGGTAGGCATTGCGCCAGTTCGGGCTGGCGATGGACAGCGCGGCGAAGTGGCTGGCGCCGGGCACGATCTCGCGGCGTTCGCCGGCCGGCAGCGCCCAGTTGCGCTCGGCGTCGAAGGCCACGTTCATTGCCTCGCTCCAGGCCGCGTCGTTGCCCAGCTGGGTGCCGGGGGAGACGATGGTCGGGGCGAACTGCTTGCGCGCGGTGACCACCTGGCACATCGAATCACCCCACAGGCCGCTGTCGAGGCGGCGCAGTGCGACTTCGGCGACGGCCTGCTGGCCGCGCAGGGTCTGGTCGCGGGCTTCCAGGTAAACGGTGGTGCTCAAACACAATGAATCAGCGGCCGGCTGCGGCAACAACTGCGACAGCCAGAGAATCCAGGCCAGTTTCATATAACTCCTTGCTCCGTGTGGGCCGCACCTCTGGATTCCCGCAGCGGGGGCTGCGGGCCGGGGTACGACTTGGCGTCATGGGGAGGCGGCCATCGGGGCCGCCCCGTGGGCGACCCCAAAAGAAACGATCAATCCGATCGAGGGGGTCGCGCCGGCTCACCGGAAACTGGCTGGTGAGCGGAAAGTTGGCGCAAGGTAGGGGGGGATTGCCGAACACATCCTGAATCGGCTCGCTTGACATTCAGGTTCGGGCCGGGTGACGGAAATCACATTCCGTCCCCCATTCAGGCTCGAACTACAGCGCGGCAGCCACCCGGCTGCCCTGATCGATTGCTCGTTTTGCGTCGAGTTCGGCCGCCACATCGGCACCGCCGATCAGCTGCGCGGCGATGCCCGCGGCCTGCAGTTCGGCCAGCAACGCACGGTTCGGTTCCTGCCCGGCGCAGACCACCACATGGTCGACCGGCAGCAGCTGTTCGCTGCCCTCGACGCGGATGCGCAGGCCGTCGTCGTCCACTCCCAGGTATTCCACGCCGCCGAGCATGCGCACGCCCTTGGCCTTCAGCGTGGCGCGGTGGATCCAGCCGGTGGTCTTGCCCAGCCGCGCACCGGGTTTGCCGGCACTGCGCTGCAGCAGCCAGAGGCGACGCGGCGACGCCTCCACCTGCGGGGTGGCGAGGGCGCCGCGGGCCTCGAAGCGGCTGTCCACGCCCCATTCGGCCATCCAGCGCTGCGGGTCCAGCGACGGCGAGGGGCCGGCATGGCTGAGGAACTCGCCGACATCGAAGCCGATGCCGCCTGCGCCGATGATCGCCGCGTTGGCACCGACCTCGACCCGGCCCAGCAGCACGTCCAGGTAGCTGACCACCTTGGCGTGGTCGGCACCGGGAAAATCGACCTTGCGCGGGGTGATGCCGGTGGCCAGCACCACCGCGTCGAATCCGGCCAGGGCCGCCGCGTCGGCGCGGGTGTCCAGGCGCAGCTGCACGCCGGTTTCGGCCAGCTTGTGGCGGAAGTAGCGCAGGGTCTCGTGGAACTCCTCCTTGCCCGGGATGCGCTTTGCCACGTTGAACTGGCCGCCGATCTCCCCGCCGGCATCGAACAGGGTGACCTGATGGCCACGTTCGGCGGCCACCGTGGCACAGGCCAGGCCGGCCGGGCCGGCACCGACCACGGCGATCTTCTTCGGTGCGGTGGTCGGGTGGTAGACCAGCTCGGTTTCGTGCGCGGCACGCGGGTTGACCAGGCAGCTGGCCAGCTTGTTCTCGAACACGTGGTCCAGGCAGGCCTGGTTGCAGGCGATGCAGGTGTTGATCGCCTCGACCCGGCCGGCGCGGGCCTTGTTCGGCCACTGCGGGTCGGCCAGCAGCGGGCGTGCCAGCGACACCATGTCGGCGCCGCCGCCGGCGAGGATGCGCTCGGCCACGTCGGGCATGTTGATGCGGTTGGTCGCCACCAGCGGCACCTTCACATGCGGCTTGAGCTTGGCGGTGACCCCGGCGAAGGCCCCGCGCGGCACCGAGGTGGCGATGGTCGGAATGCGCGCCTCGTGCCAGCCGATGCCGGAATTGATGATCGTCGCGCCGGCGGCCTCGATGGCCTGCGCCTGCTGCACGATCTCTTCCCAGTTGCTGCCGTCATCGACCAGGTCGACCAGCGACAGCCGGTAGATGATGATGAAGTCCGGCCCGCAAGCCTCGCGGATGCGGCGCACGATCTCCACCGCGAAGCGCATGCGCTGCTTTGCGTCGCCACCCCAGACATCGGTGCGCGTGTTGGTGCGCGGGGCGATGAACTCGTTGATGAGGTAGCCCTCCGAGCCCATCACTTCGACGCCGTCGTAGCCGGCCTCGCGGGCCAGCTTCGCACTGCGCGCGTAGTCGGCGATATGGCGTTCGACGCCGCTGGCCGACAGCGCGCGCGGGGTGAACGGATTGATCGGCGCCTTCAGCTTCGACGGCGCCACCGACAGCGGGTGGTACGCGTAGCGACCGGCGTGCAGCAGCTGCAGGCAGATCTTTGCGCCGTGCTGGTGCGCGGCGGCGGTGAGCTGGCGGTGCGGGCGCACTTCCCAGGGCCAGGACAGCTTGCCGCCGAACGGCTTCAGCCAGCCCACCACGTTCGGCGCGAAGCCACCGGTGACGATCAGGCCGACGCCGCCCTCGGCGCGTTCGGCGAAGTAGGCGGCCAGGCGCGGGAAGTCGCGGGCGCGATCTTCCAGGCCGGTGTGCATCGAGCCCATCAGCACCCGGTTGCGCAGCTGGGTGAAGCCCAGGTCCAGCGGGGAGAACAGGTGCGGATAGGCGGTTTCGTTGGCTGGCGACATGGTCGATACGCTTGCGTACGGAAGCGCGCAGCGTGCCGCGAAACCGCGGCCGGGGCAAGGGCTGGTGCAGCGCCCGGTAGCGCCGGGTCATGCCCGGCGACGCGGTCACCCGTGGCCGCGCTGCGCGCTCGCCGGGCGTGGCCCGGCGCTACCAACGGCCGGGCGGCCGATGCCGAACCAGCCCAGGGTGAATCCGCACAGCGGGCCGATCAGCACGGCGAAGGCCAGCGTGCCCAGGCCGATGTTGCCGCCCAGCCACCAGCCCACCGCCAGCGCGCTGCCTTCGATGAGGGTGCGGACCTTCCAGATCGGCCAGCCGGTGCGTGCATGCAGGCCGGTCATCAGCCCATCGCGCGGACCGGGGCCAAGCCGTGCGCCGATGTACAGGCCGGTGGCCAGCGCGATCAGCAGCAGGCCGGCGCAGAACAGCAGCAGCTGCCACACCAGGCCGTCGGCCGGCGGCAGCAGCCACAGGCCGAACTGCGCGGACGGCCCGATCAGCAGCACGTTGAGCACGGTCCCCACGCCGGGCTTCTGCCTCAGTGGCCACCACAGCAGCAGCACCACCAGGCCCACCAGGTTGGTGACCAGGCCGAACGACAGCGGCGAGTGCAGGGTGATGCCCTGTGACAGCACGTCCCACGGCGCCACGCCGATGGCTGCGCGCACCATCAGGGCGATGCCGAATCCGTACAGAAACAGGCCGGTGACAAGTTGCAGCAGGCGCAGGGGCAGGGCGGTGGGCACGGGGGTTCCGGGGGAGGGGAGATCTGTTCCCACCGTAGTCCCGATTTGGCGTTCGTTATAGATACAGATGCCAGGCAATGCGCGCGTACAGCGGTGTTGCCGCCAACGGGCCGTACCGCATCAACGGTAATGACGGGCGGGCGCGGCAGAATATCGGTCGGTGCGGAACTGAAACCACGACATCGAATGACGGTTTCACCACTTCTACGGCCGGGGGAGCGGTTCCTGTCATAAGGTTCCTCACTTCAATGGGCGCGCGCTGAATCCCGCCACGAAGCCCTTCGCAAAACCTGTCGCCTGTTCCCCTTAATCCCCTCCAAACCCTTGTCGCACGGGGGTCTTGCGGATTTTCATGATCCTGTATAGGGTTTCAACGTCGGACCGTTGGCTGGTCGGCTGCGACGCTTCACATGTTACGGGACTGTTAACATGACCTTCACCCGCCTGAGCATAATGTTCGCGGCGGTGGCGTGCTGAATCGGCTGTCGAACATCGACGCAGTAGTGCTGGCCCATGCCTCTACCGGTTTCATACCCCCGAAATAGGAGCTGTACTCAATGAACAAGAAGATCCTTACTGCCGCGCTGCTGGGTGGTCTGGCTTTCGCCCAGGCTGCGTCCGCGCAGGAGTTCGATGACCGCTGGTACCTGACCGGTTCGGCCGGCTTCAACTTCCAGGACAGCGACCGTCTGACCAATGACGCTCCGTTCGTGACCCTGGGCCTGGGTAAGTTCATCAGCCCGAACTGGTCGCTGGACGGTGAGCTGAACTACCAGAACCCGAACTTCGACGCCAACCAGGACCTGAACTGGTCGCAGTACGGCGTGTCGTTCGACGTGCGTCGCCACTTCATCCAGGAAGGCCGCGGCTGGAACCCGTACATCGTCGGTGGCCTGGGCTACCAGAAGTCGGAAGAAGAGTACGCTGCCGTCAACAACAACGGTCCGCGTGAGCGCAAGGACGGCAACCTGTCGGCCAAGCTGGGCGTCGGCCTGCAGACCACCTTCGAAAAGCGCGTTGCTGTCCGCGCCGAAGTGGCCTACCGCGCTGACTTCGACGACCAGAGCGTTGCTGCTCCGAACGAAAGCTGGTTCGGCGACGTGCTGGCTTCGGTCGGCGTCGTGATCCCGCTGGGCCCGGCCCCGGTGGCCGCTGTTGCCCCGGCTCCGGCTCCGGTTGCCCCGAGCTGCGCCGACCTGGATGACGACGGTGACGGCGTCAACAACTGCGACGACAAGTGCCCGAACTCGCAGCCGGGTCAGACCATCGGTCCGGACGGTTGCCCGGTGCCGGTCTCGATCGACCTGAAGGGCGTGAACTTCGACTTCGACAAGTCGAACCTGCGTCCGGACGCTGTGGCCATCCTGTCGGAAGCTTCGGAAATCCTGAAGCGTTACCCGGACCTGCGCGTTGAAGTCGCCGGTCACACCGACTCGAAGGGTACCGACGCTTACAACCAGAAGCTGTCCGAGCGTCGCGCCACCGCCGTGTACAACTACCTGACCCAGAACGGTGTGGACGCTGGCCGTCTGCAGGGCCCGATCGGCTACGGCGAGAGCCGTCCGATTGCCCCGAACACCAACCCGGATGGTTCGGATAACCCGGAAGGTCGCGCCAAGAACCGTCGTACCGAGCTGAACGTCCAGAACTAAGTTCTGACGCTCTGCCAGTAAGACACAGCAGGACCCGGCTTCGGCCGGGTCTTGTTGTTTGTGGGCCCAGGAAACACAGCCGTCACGCCCTCTGAACGACCGTTCGTCGGCATTTTGCCCGCAAAACCAATGAGTTGCCGTATTCATTGAAAGTGGCGCTTGAAAGCTGTCGCGGCATTGCTAAACTCGCCGCGTCACTTCCTTTCGTGGATGCACCTCATGCTGCGCTCTGCATCGGCCGCCGTCCTGGCGCTGGCCCTGGTTCCCGTCGCCCACGCGGCGGTTGATTGCTCGGTCAACACCAGCGCCTCGCCGCTGCCCCTGCCGGCCACGGCCATCGCGCCGGTGGCCGATGAGCTGTACATCCGCGGCACCCAGCTGGGCATGTCCAGCGGCGTGCTGGGCAGCAGCTACGATCCCTCGCAGTCGCTGGACCAGGTGCTGCAGCGCCTGCGCATCGATGGCTGCCAGAACATCGCCAAGGCCATCCCCAGCGCACCGGCGGTGAAGCCGAACGATCCGGCGGCCTACAAGCCGCAGACCGAGTTCGACAACACGCCGTGGCGCTTTGACATGAGCCAGAACGGCAAGCGCATGACCGCCGAAGAGTTCGACGCCTGGATGAAGGCGCGCGGTGTGCGCGTGGTCAAGGCGCGTCCGGCGCCGGCTGCTGCCGCTGCCCCGGCTACCACCGAAGCACCGGCTGAGACCAAGCCGGGCGAGAAGAAGTAAGCCGCGCGGGGAGCAGAGGCTTGCGCACGCGCCGCCCTCCTGCCACCCCCGCCGCCCGCTCCCACGCTCCGCGTGGGCGTGCGAAGCCCGCTGCCGCACCCGCCGGTGTCCGCCATGGCCTGGCGCGCGTGCTGTCCAAGGCGGGCGTCTGTTCGCGTACCGAAGCCGCGCGCTGGATCGCTGACGGTCGCGTGCGGGTGTCCGGGCGCATCGTCCGCGATCCCGAGTTCCCGATTGCGCAGCCGGCACCGCCCATCGAAGTGGACGGCCAGCCGCTGGGCGCGCCGCAGCGCCTGTACCTGATGCTCAACAAGCCGCGCGGCGTGGTGACCACCGCGCAGGATGAGCGTGGCCGCGACACCGTCTACCGCTGCTTCGATGGCGCCGGGCTGCCCTGGATCGCGCCCGTCGGGCGGCTGGACAAGGCCAGCGAAGGCCTGCTGCTGTTCAGCAACGACCCGCAGTGGGCCGCGCGCCTCACCGATCCGCAGACCGGGCCGGACAAGACCTACCACGTACAGATCGACCGCCTGCCGGACGAGGCCACGCTGGCCGCGCTGCAGGCCGGCATCGACGACGAGGGCGAGTTCCTGGTCGCCCGGGCCGTGCGCGTGCTGCGCAGCGGCGACAAGACCGCATGGCTGGAGGTCGTCCTCGAAGAGGGGCGCAACCGCCATATCCGCCGCCTGTTGGCGGCCTTCGACCTGCAGGTGCTGCGCCTGGTCCGGGTTGCGATCGGCGGGCTGGCGCTCGGCGATCTCGGCAAGGGCCAGTGGCGGGTACTGGAGGTCAGCGACCAGCAGCGGCTGGGGGCCGCTGCACCGGGCTGAAGTCCGGCCCACGGCTGGCAGCCGCCGGCCACCGTTCCAGGCGTAGGGGGCGCCTGGCTTTCGATTCATTTGAACGGAGCGTGCCCATGTACCCGACCCTCGACCGAACCCTGCGCTGCGCCGGCCTGTTGCTGCCGCTCGCACTGCTGACCGCCTGCGGCGGCCACAAGAAAGTGGCCAAGGCAGAAACCCCGGTGGAAACGCCGGTGGTGGAAGTGAAGACCCCGGAACTGGACGGCCGCGGCAGTTACCGCTTCATGATGAGCGACGGCGACCACAAGATGACCGCCGACGAGTTCGATGCCTGGATGAAGGCCAACGGCATCCGCGTGGCCAAGGGCAACGCGCAGGACGCCGCCGCCAAGCCGGTGGTGGTGGCCAGCAAAGACGAGCCCAAGGACAAGAAGAAAAAGAAGAAGTGACGCGCGTTGCGCGTCCCGCCGGTAGCGCCCGGCCGTGCCCGCCGAGCGCGTAGCGCGGACGCTGTTGCTGGGGTCAGGGCCCTTTCCTGCGGAAAGGGATCCGACCCCGGGAGCTGATGCCGCTGCGCCCCGGTAGCGCCGGGGCATGCCCGGCGAGCGCCTAGCGCGGACGCTGTTGCTGGGGTCAGGGCCCTTTCCTGCGGAAAGGGATCCGACCCCGGTGCATCATCAGCCCTTGATCACGCCCAGTTCCAGGCCGATGCGGGTGAATGCATCGATGGCGCGGTCCAGGTGCTCACGCGTGTGCGCGGCGCTGATCTGGGTGCGAATGCGGGCCTGGCCCTTGGGCACCACGGGGAAGAAGAAGCCGATCGCGTAGATGCCTTCTTCCAGCAGGCGCTCGGCGAACTTCTGCGCCAGCGGTGCGTCGTACAGCATCACCGGGCTGATCGGGTGCACGCCCGGCTTCACGTCGAAACCTGCAGCGGTCATCTTCTCGCGGAAGTAGGCGGTGTTCTGCGCCAGCGTGTCGCGCAGGTCGTCAGCGGCGGCCAGCATCTCGAAGGCCTTGATGCCGGCGGCGACCACGTGCGGCGGCAGCGAGTTGGAGAACAGGTAGGGGCGCGAACGCTGGCGCAGCAGCTCGATCACCTCGGCGCTGGCGCAGGTGAAGCCGCCCAGCGCGCCGCCCATGGCCTTGCCCAGGGTGCCGGTGATGATGTCGATCTTCTCCAGCACGCCCTTCACTTCGGCCGAGCCGCGACCGGTCGCGCCGAGGAAGCCGGTGGCATGGCATTCGTCGATGTGCACCAGCGCGTTGTACTTCTTCGCCAGCGCGGTGATCTCGTCCAGCGGGGCGATGAAGCCGTCCATCGAGAACACGCCGTCGGTGGTGATCAGCTTGGTCTTGCAGCCGGCCGCATCGGCGGCCTGCAGCTGCGCTTCCAGGTCGGCCATGTCGCAGTTTGCGTAGCGGAAGCGCTTGGCCTTGCACAGGCGCACGCCGTCGATGATCGAGGCGTGGTTCAGTGCATCGGAGATGATCGCGTCGTTCTCACCGAGCAGCGGCTCGAACAGGCCGCCGTTGGCGTCGAAGCAGGCCGCGTACAGGATGGTGTCCTGCTTGCCGAAGAAGTCGGCGATCTGCTTTTCCAGCTGCTTGTGCAGGTCCTGGGTGCCACAGATGAAGCGCACCGAGGCCATGCCGAAGCCGTGGGTGTCCAGGGCGTCCTTGGCCGCCTGGATCAGGTCCGGGTGGTCGGCCAGGCCCAGGTAGTTGTTGGCGCAGAAGTTGAGCACGGTGCGGCCATCGTCGAGGGTGATCTCGGCCGACTGCGGGCTGGTGATGATCCGCTCGGACTTGAACAGGCCCTGGGCGCGGATGGCGTCCAGTTCCTCGGCGTAGTGGCGGGTCAGGGCAGAGGAGGTCTCGGTCATGGCGTGGGCACGGCTCAGCACGGGAAACCGCTGATTCTACCGGGCAACGGTGGCCGGGAGCCGCCTGCGGCGGGCCATCGCCATGGCCGGCACATGTTGCATCGCAATATCAAACAGGTTAAAAAACCGTGAACCGGTAGCGATTCCGCCGGCCGCGCCACCCGCCTCCCCCCGCCACCGCCATCCGGAGATGCACATGAAGCCTGCCCGCAGCTGCCTCGCCCTCGCCGCCGCCCTCTGTCTCGCCCCCTTCGCCGCCAGTGCCCAGGATGAGGCCGCATCGCCGTACAGCTGGAACGTGACCGGCGTGTCCGACTACGTGTTCCGTGGCGTCTCCCAGACCGACGAAGATCCCACCCTGCAGGCCGGCTTCACTTATACCAGCCCGGTTGGCCTTTACGCCGGTGTGTGGGGGTCGGGTGTCGATTTCGGGCCGGGCGACCCGAGCGTCGAGCTGGACTACCTGATCGGCTACGGCATCGACGTCAGCGACAAGGTCAACTTCGACGTGCTGCTCAACCGCTACACCTACCCCGGTGCCAGCGAACTGAACTACAACGAGCTGATCACCACCACCACGTTTGCCGAGCAGTACAAGCTCACCGTGGCCTACACCAACGACCTGTCCGGTTCGGATACCAAGAGCTGGTATTACGCCGTCGGCGGCGAGTGGGGCCTGCCGCAGGACTTCACGCTGAGCGCCAACGTCGGCCGCACCACGCTTGAAACGGCTTACGGCAAGGATTACACCGATTTCAACGTCGGCGTGTCCCGCCAGTTCGGCATGTTCAACCTGGGCGTGGCCTACCACGGCACCGATGGCGCAGGCCGCGACAACAACGGCAAGCTGGCCGACAACCGCGTCGTGCTGACCGTCGCGATCGGCAACTGATCCGACGCTGCTGTTGACCACGAAAAAGGCGCCCGATGGGCGCCTTTTTCTTTGCCGCAACGCCGGGCATGGCCCGGCGCTACCGTATGCCGGTCAGTTCCAGCTCAGCACGACCTTGCCGGCCTTGCCTTCTTCCATCAGGTCGAAGCCCTTCTGGAAATCGTCGATCGGCAGCTGGTGGGTCATCACCTTGCCCAGCGGGAAACCGGACAGCACCAGCTGGGTCATCTTGTACCAGGTCTCGTACATCTTGCGGCCGTAGATGCCCTGCACGGTCAGGCCCTTGAAGATGATCTTGTCCCAGTCGCAGCCGGCGCCCTTGGGCATGATGCCGAGCATGGCGATCTTGCCGCCGTGGTACATGCAGTCGAGCATGTCGTTGAAGGCGCGCGGATTGCCGCTCATTTCCAGGCCCACGTCGAAGCCCTCCATGTGCAGTTCCTTCATCACGTCCTTCAGCGACTGGTTGGCAACGTTGACCACGCGGGTGGCACCCATGTCGGCAGCCAGCTTCAGGCGGAAGTCGTTGACGTCGGTGACCACCACGTTGCGCGCACCGATGTGCTTGCAGATGCCGGCGGCGATGATGCCGATCGGGCCTGCGCCGGTGATCAGCACGTCTTCACCGATGACGTCGAATTCCAGCGCGCAGTGCGCGGCATTGCCGTACGGGTCGAAGAAGGCGGCCAGCTCGGACGGGATCTGGTCGGGGATCGGCCACAGGTTGCTGGCCGGCATCACCATGTATTCGGCGAAGGCACCGTTGACGTTGACGCCGATGCCGACGGTGTTCGGGCACAGGTGCGGGCGGCCGCCGCGGCAGTTGCGGCAGTGGCCGCAGACGATGTGGCCTTCGGCCGAGACGCGCTGGCCGATTTCATAGCCGGTGACGGCCGAGCCGAGTTCGGCGACGCGGCCGACGAACTCATGGCCGATGGTCAGGCCCGGCTTGATGGTGCGCTGGCTCCACTCGTCCCACAGGTAGATGTGCAGGTCGGTGCCGCAGATGGCGGTCTTTTCCAGCTTGATCAGGACCTCGTTCGGACCCGGGGTCGGCACCGGAACCTCTTCGAGCCAGATGCCCTTGGCTGCTTCGCGCTTGACCAGGGCCTTCATCGTTTGCTGCGCCATCGGGTGGAACTCATCAGGGGGAAAACGCGGATTATAGAGGCCCGCGCGGAATTCCCATGTTGCGCTGCGGGTGCTTTTGCGCTCCCGGTAGCGCCGGGCCATGCCCGGCGGAGGGCAGTGGGTCGGCCCATGACTTCCGGGGATCGGGGCGGGGCAGGGGGCTGGGCTACACTCGGCGGTTCTTTCACCAGGGGCCGCTCGATGCGCTCGAACCTGCTTGCATTCTCCGTCGTCGCCAGCCTCGGGCTGGTCCAGGTCGCCCATGCCGCCGAAGGCATGTGGGTGCCGCAGCAGCTGCCGGAAATCGCCGGCCCGCTGCAGAAGGCCGGCCTGAAGCTGTCCCCTGAACAGCTGGCCGACCTGACCGGCGACCCGATGGGCGCGGTGGTCGCGCTCGGCGGCTGCACCGCCAGCTTCGTCTCCCCGCAGGGCCTGGTGGTCACCAACCACCACTGTGCCTACGGCGCCATCCAGCTGAACTCGACCGCGCAGACGAACCTGATCAAGGACGGCTTCAACGCGCCCAAGCTCAGCGATGAACTGAGCGCCGGCCCGAACGCCCGCGTCTTCGTGCTCGACCAGATCACCGACGTCACCGCCCAGGCCAAGGCCGCCATCGCTGCCGCCGGCAAGGATCCGCTGGCCCGCAGCCGCGCCCTGGATGCCTTCGACAAGGCCCAGGTCGCCGCCTGTGAAGCCGATGCCGGCTTCCGCTGCCGCCTGTACTCGTTCAGCGGCGGCAACACCTACCGCCTGTTCCGCAACATGGAAATCAAGGACGTGCGCCTGGTCTACGCGCCCCCGGGCAGCGTCGGCAAGTTCGGCGGCGACATCGACAACTGGATGTGGCCGCGCCACACCGGCGATTTCTCGTTCTACCGCGCCTACGTCGGCAAGGACGGCAAGCCGGCGGCATTCTCGGCCGACAACGTGCCCTACCAGCCCAAGCACTTCCTGAAGTTCGCCGACCAGCCGCTGGGTGCCGACGACTTCGTGATGGTGGCCGGCTACCCGGGCCGCACCAACCGCTACGCCCTGGCCGGTGAGTTCAACGAGACCGCCAGCTTCACCTACCCGACCATCGCCCGCCACTACAACGCGGTGCTGAAGATGATCGACGAGGCCGGCAAGGCCGACCCGGACGTGAAGGTGAAGTACGCCGCCACCGCCGCCAGCATGAACAACGTGGCAAAGAACTACCTGGGCCAGCTGGAAGGCTTCAAGCGCATCGACGCGGCCGGCCAGAAGCAGGCCGAAGAAGCCGCCGTGCTGGCCTGGCTGAAGAAGCAGGGCGCCGCCGGCAAGCCGGCCCTGGCCGCGCACGCGCAGCTGCTCAAGCACCTGGACACCAGCAAGGCCACGCGTGAGCGCGACCTGTTCGTGTCGCAGTTCAACAACACCTCGGCCGTCAGCGCCGCCATCACCCTGTACCGCCTGTCGATCGAGCGCAGCAAGCCGGACGCCGAGCGCGAAGCCGGCTACCAGCAGCGCGACCTGACCACCATCGAAGGTGGCCTGAAGCAGATGGACCGCCGCTACGTGGCGAAGATGGACCAGCAGCTGCAGACCTACTGGCTGGACCAGTACGTCGCCCTGCCGGCTGCGCAGCGTGACAATGAAGTCCTGAACAAGTGGCTGGGTGGCAGCGACGAGGCCGCCGTGAAGTCGCTGGTCGGCAAGCTGTCGGGCACCCAGCTGGGCAGCCTCGATACGCGCCTGAAGTGGTTCACCGCCGACCGCGCCGCCTTCGAAGCCAGCACCGATCCGGCCATCCAGTACGCCGTGGCCGTCATGCCGGCGCTGCTGAAGCAGGAAGAACAGCGCAAGATCCGCGAAGGCGAATCGCTGACCGCGCGTCCGCTGTACCTGCAGGCGGTGGCCGACTACAAGAAGAGCCAGGGCGAGTTCGTCTACCCGGACGCCAACCTGTCGCTGCGCATCACCTTCGGCAACGTCATGGGCTATGGCAAGGACGGCGTGCAGTACACCCCGTTCACCACCCTGGAAGGCGTGGCCGCCAAGGAAACCGGCGAAGATCCGTTCGATTCGCCGAAGGCGCTGCTGGATGCGGTCAAGGCCAAGCGTTACGGCGGCCTGGAAGACAAGCGCATCGGTTCGGTGCCGGTGAACTTCCTGTCCAACCTGGACATCACCGGCGGCAACTCCGGTTCGCCGGTGCTGGACGCGCACGGCAAGCTGGTTGGCCTGGCCTTCGACGGCAACTGGGAATCGGTCAGCTCCAACTGGGTGTTCGACCCGGTGATGACCCGCATGATCGCCGTGGACAGCCGCTACATGCAGTGGATCATGCAGGAAGTGGCGCCGGCGCCGCAGCTGCTGAAGGAACTGAACCTGGCCAAATAAGGTAGTGCCGGCCGCGGGCCGGTAAAGCCCCCGGGCAGATCATCCACGCATGGCGTGGATCTACTGACCGGGCCAAACCGGGCAGATCATCCACGCATGGCGTGGATCTACTGACCGGGCCAAACCGGGCGGATCATCCACGCATGGCGTGGATCTACTGACCGGGCCAACAAGGTAGTGCCGGCCGCTGGCCGGCAATGCCAGGCCGCGCCCGGCGCAATCGGTGCGCAAACCTCAAGCCCCGCGACCCTGGTCGCGGGGTTTTTTCATGCCCCGACCGGCCCGGTGCGCCGAACAGGTATCATCCCTGTTCCGCGTACTTCACAGGATGTGAACGAAACGCGGAAACCTCCTCCCCCCAGGACCCCTTGTTCGCATGCGCATCCTGCTTGCCCGTCACGGCGAAACGCCGTGGAACGCCGAAGGCCGCTACCAGGGCCAGATCGACATCCCGCTTTCGCCCATCGGCGAAGCCCAGGCCCAGGCCCTGGGCGCCCGTCTCGCTTCGGTGGACATCACCCGTGCGGTGGCCTCGCCGCTGTCGCGCGCCCAGCTGACCGCCCAGCTCGCCCTTGGTGCCGACCGCGCCGCCATGCTGCAGACCGAGCCGGACCTGCAGGAAATCGCCCACGGTGAGTGGGAAGGCCTGCTGGCCAGCGAGATCAACGAAAAAGACCCGTCGCGCCTGAAGGCCTGGCGCGAAGAGCCCGATACCGTGCTGATGCCCGGCGGCGAATCGCTGCGCCTGGTGCTCGAGCGCAGCTGGCGTGGCCTCGCCCGTGCCGCCGAAGGCCTCGGCGAGGACGACACCCTGCTGGTGGTCGCCCATGACGCGGTCAACCGGGTGATCCTGTGCAGGATCCTCGGCCTGCCGATTTCCCGCCTGTGGACCTTCCGCCAGGCGCCGACCACCCTGAACCTGCTCGAAGGCGCCGACCTGGACAGCCTGGAAGTGGTGCGCCTGAACGACTGCGCCCACCACACGCCGTTCTTCGGCGAAGCCAAGCACCGCGCCCTCTGATTCGCGAACCACCTGCTTCTGCTGGAACCCCTGCCGTGACGAACATCCCGACCACCCTGGCCGACTGGCTGGACTACATTGAACGCCAGCACCCGGCGACCATCGACATGGGCCTGGAGCGCGTGCGCGCCGTGGCCACCGCGATGGGCCTGGGCGCACCGGCCGGGCACACCATCGTGGTCGGTGGCACCAACGGCAAGGGCTCCACGGTTGCTTTCATCGAGGCCATCGGCCGTGCCGCCGGCTGGAAGGTCGGCGCGTACACCTCGCCGCACCTGCTGCGTTACAACGAGCGGGTGCGCATCGATGGCCAGGACGTGGACGACGCCGCGCTCGTCGCGGCGTTCAGCACGGTGGATGCGGCGCGCGGTGACATCACCCTGACCTATTTCGAGTACGGCACGCTGGCCGCGTTGCAGCTGTTCGCCGATGCCGGGCTGGACCTGGCCGTGCTGGAAGTAGGTCTGGGCGGCCGCCTGGATGCGGTCAACATCATCGATGCCGACGTCTCGGTCATCACCACCGTGGACATCGACCATGCCGAGTGGCTGGGCGAGGACCGCGAGGCGATCGGCACCGAGAAGGCCGGCATCATCCGCGGCTGGAAGCCGGTGATCCTGGGCGAGACCGATCCGCCGTCCAGCGTGCTGGCGCGCGCCTACCTGGTGGGCGCCAATGCCATCCGCGGTGGCAGTGATTATTTCTACGAGCCGATCGACGCCCAGCGCTGGCGCTGGCGCGATGTCGGCCTGCGCATGGAGCTGCCGACCCCGGCCCTGGCCGGTCCGATCCAGCTGGCCAATGCCGGTGCCGCCATTGCCGCGCTGCGCGCGCTGGACAAGCCGGTGCCGCGTGCCGCCTGGGCTGCGGGCATTGCTGCCGCGCGCATCGCCGGCCGCATGCAGGCCTTCGAGCGCGATGGCGTGCAGATCCGCGTGGACGTCGGCCATAACCCGCAGGCCGCAGGCCAGCTGGCGCGCGCGCTGAACGCCGAAGTGGCGCCCGGCCGCACCCTGGCGGTGTACGCGGCGCTGCAGGACAAGGACGCCGTGGGTGTGGTGCAGGCGCTGCAGGACAGCGTCGCGCAGTGGACCCTGGCCGGCCTTGAAGGGCCGCGTGGGCAGACCGCGCAGCAGCTGCAGGCGCGCCTGGCCGATACGCCGGCCGCCACCGCCGCACTGGCCGACAGCGTCGAACAGGCGCTGCAGCAGGTGCTGGCCCAGGCCGAGCGCGGTGACCGGGTGCTGGTGTTCGGCTCGTTCCACACTGCTGCCGCCGCGCTGCAGTGGCTGCAGGACCACCCCTGATCCGCGTTCAGCCAGCGCCGACGCCGTCCGCTCCGGCACCCGTATAATCGACCCATCTCCGCCCTGTCGCCTGCCTCACGTGGATACGCCCCTGAAACAGCGTCTGATTGGTGCCATCGTCCTGGTGGCCTTGGCCGTGATTTTCCTGCCGATGCTGGTCAAGGGGCCTGCCCCGGACAGTGGCGTGGCCAATGTGCCGATCGCCGCGCCCGACGCGCCGGGCGATGGCCAGTTCGAAACCCGTGAGCTGCCGCTGGTCGCCCCGGCCGGTGGCGCCACCGGCCTGCAGAGCGGCCAGGCCAAGCCAGTCGAAGAGGCTGCCGCGCCGGCCACCCCGCCCACCGTCGATACCTCGCCGGCCGTCGCTGCCGGCAACTACGCGGTCACCTTCGGTGCCTACGGCAGTCAGGCCGATGCCGATGCCGTCATCGCCTACCTGAAGCGTTCGCAGCTGCCGGGCTTCACCGAAACCGCATCGATCAATGGCCGCCCGGCCTGGCGCGTGCGCGTGGGGCCGTATGCCGACCGCGCGCAGGCCGAAGCCGCGCGCCTGCAGGCCGTGAAGGTCCGTGGCGACGTCAAGGCCGAAGTGATCACCCTGGACGCCAGCACCGCGCCGTCCGCGGCCGTGGCGGCCACCCCGGCCGCACCCAGCGCCAGCACTCCGGTTGCTGCGCCGTCGCCGGCGGCCGCCAACCCTGTGCGCAGCGAGAGCCTGCCGGCCAGTACCCCGACCGCAGCGACGCCGCCGGCCCCGAAGCCGGAAGCGCCCAAGCCGCAGCCCAAGCCGGAACCGACCAAGCCGAAGCCGGAAGCGACGGCCAGCAAGCCCGAGGCCCCGGCCACGCCGGCCGCTCCGGCTGCCAGCAGCGTCGGCTTCGCCGTGCAGCTGGGCGCATTCGGCCAGGCCAACGATGCCAATGCGCTGCGCGACAAGGTCCGCGCCGCCGGTTTCAGCGCCTTCGTCGAGCAGGTCCGCACCGAGAAGGGCACCCTGCACCGCGTGCGGGTCGGGCCGGTGGCCAACCGCGCCGACGCCGAACAGCTGAAGGCGCAGGTCGCCGCCAAGGTCGGCGTGGCCGGCATGGTGCGCCCGCACCCATGACCTGCCCGCAGCCCCGTTGCCAGCGCCGCCGAAGGAGCGGGGCGCCATGATCGACGTGGTGCTGCTGTTCGTGATTGCCGCCTCGGCCCTGCTCGGGTTGCTGCGCGGCTTCGTGAGCATCGTCATCGGCACCGTCTCATGGCTGGTCGCTGCCTGGGCGGCCTTTGCCTTCGGCAGTGATGCCGCGCGCTGGTGGTCGGCCCCGGCTGCACCGGGCGGCGAACACTTCATCGGTGGCTACCTGGGCGTCGGCATCGGCGTGATGCTGGTGGTCGCGGTCATCGGCATGGTCATCAAGCACATCGTCCACCGCAACATGCTGGGCAGCCTGGACCGCCTGCTGGGCGGGGTGCTGGGAACCGTGCGTGGCGGGCTGATCGCGGCCATCCTGCTGCTGCTGGGCAGCTTCACCCCGTTGACTGCCGAGCCGTCCTGGCGCAACTCCAGCCTGCGCCCGGTGCTGAACCCGGCCGTGGCCTGGATGAACAGCAAGCTGCCGCACTGGGAGGTGCCGGGCGCCGATCTGCTGCCCAAGGCCTTGCCAGTGGACACTTTGTCCCCATCTGCGTTGATGGAAATGGGCAAGAACGCGGGAGCCGGGTTGGGCAAGCCGGGCGCGACAGGCGATAATGGCATCCTCAACCAGGTAGTGGCGGGCAGCGGATGGCTGCGGCCTGCGAAAGCGGAACAGGGCAGCGAACATGATCCGGCCGAAGTGCGCCCGGATGCCCCAGCACTGCCAGGCAACATCGAGCCGGACGATCCGGCCAACGTCGACCGCAGGCGCGGCGATCACTGAAGGCCAGGCATGGCCACCTTCCCTGTAACTGGGCGCATGCCCAGCGGAGACCTCGCACCATGTGTGGCATCGTCGGAATCGTCGGCAACCAGAACGTCGCCGGGCAGTTGTATGACGGCTTGACCGTCCTCCAGCATCGCGGCCAGGACGCGGCAGGCATCGCCACCGCCAGCGGCAGCCGCCTGCGGGTACAGAAGGCCACCGGCCTGGTCCGCGACGTGTTCGACGCCCGCACCATGTCCACCCTGGAAGGCAACATCGGCATCGCCCACGTGCGTTACCCGACTGCCGGTTCGGAAGGCATGGACGAGGCGCAGCCGTTCTACGTCAATTCGCCGTATGGCATCGCGCTGGCCCACAACGGCAACCTGATCAACACCGAAGACCTGCGTCGCCAGGTGTTCGAGCAGGACCGCCGCAACGTCAACACCGATTCGGACAGCGAAGTGCTGCTGAACGTGTTCGCCTACGAACTGGAACAGCAGCGCCAGCTCAGCCCGGAAGCGGCCATCCGCGCCGTCGCCGGCGTGCACCGCCGCTGCAAGGGCGGCTATGCGGTGGTCAGCGTGGTGCTGGGCCTGGGCCTGGTCGCCTTCCGCGATCCGCATGGCATCCGTCCGCTGGTGCTGGGCAAGCGCAGCCACGCCGAAGGCGACGAGTACATCGTGGCCTCCGAATCGGCCGCGCTGGACGTGCTGGGCTTCCAGCGCGTGCGTGACGTGCAGCCGGGCGAAGCGCTGGTGATCACCGCGCGTGGCGAGCTGTTCTCGGAGATCTGCGCCGAGCCGGCCGAGCACACCCCGTGCATCTTCGAGTACGTGTACTTCGCACGTCCCGATTCGATGATCGACAACGTGTCGGTGCACAAGGCGCGCATGCGCATGGGCATCAAGCTGGGCGAGAAGATCCTGCGCCTGCGCCCGGACCACGACATCGACACCATCATCCCGATCCCGGACACCTCGCGCGACGCCGCGCTGGAAATCTCCAACGTGCTCGGCGTGAAGTACCGCGAAGGCTTCATCAAGAACCGCTACATCGGCCGTACCTTCATCATGCCGGGGCAGGGTGAGCGGGTGAAGTCGGTGCGCCGCAAGCTCAACCCGATCCACCTGGAATTCCGCAATCGCGTGGTGCTGCTGGTGGACGACTCGATCGTGCGCGGCACCACCAGCCAGCAGATCGTGCAGATGGCCCGTGACGCAGGCGCGCGCAAGGTCTACCTGGCCAGCGCCGCGCCGCCGGTGCGTTTCCCGAACATCTACGGCATCGACATGCCGGCGGCCGAGGAACTGGTCGCGCACAACCGCACGGTGGAAGAGATCGAAGCCCACCTGGGCTGCGACTGGCTGATCTACCAGGACATCGAGGACATGGAAGCGGCGGTGAGCGAAGGCAACACGGCGCTGCGCAGCTTCGATTCGTCGTGCTTCAACGGCCATTACCCGACGGGCATCGAGCCGGGCTACTTCGAGCGTATCCAGCAGCTGCGTTCGGACGACGCCAAGCACAAGCGCCGCGCCTGAGGCCCAGACCGTGGTGGATGTCCCCGACGTCGGTGGCGACCTGCTGCGCGCTGCGCAGCAGTGCCTCGCCGAAGCCGACCCGCTGCGCAAGGTCGCGCTGACCCAGGCCTATGCGGCCGCGTTCCGTGCCGGCCGCCTGAAGGTGGCCGCCGACGCGCCGCCGCCCGACGCGATCCGCATGCCCGGCCGTCCCGCGCAGCTGGTGCTGGTACACCCGCGGCAGGTGCCGCGTCGCGGGCTGGGCGGGGTCGAAGGCCGCGCCGCCTTCATCCACGCCATCGCCCATATCGAACTGAACGCGATCGACCTGGCCTGGGATGCGGTGTATCGCTTCCGTGGCCTGCCGGCGGCGTTCCATGCCGACTGGGTCAGCTGCGCCGATGACGAGTCGCGGCACTTCCTGCTGCTGCGCGAGCGGCTGCAGGTGCATGGCCACGAATACGCCGATTTCCCCGCGCACAACGGCCTGTGGGAAATGTGCGAGAAGACCGCCCACGATGGCCTGGCGCGCATGGCACTGGTGCCGCGCGTGCTGGAAGCCCGCGGGCTGGACGTGACGCCGGGCATGATCGAGAAGCTGCGCAATGTCGGCGACGCTGAAACTGCCGATGTGCTGGAAGTGATCCTGCGCGAGGAAGTGGCGCACGTCGCTGCCGGTTCGCGCTGGTACCGCTGGTACTGCGAACGTGCCGGCGTCGAACCGCGCGCATGCTTCAAGGAACTGCTGCTGGAATACGCCGGCGGCTACCTGCACGGCCCGTTCAACCTCGAAGCCCGCCTGCTGGCCGGTTTCGATGCCGACGAACTGGCCAACCTGATCGAACAGGCCGGTTGATCCATCCACGCATGGCGTGGATCTACTTCATCAGGCTGCACCAGTAGATCCACGCCATGCGTGGATGCTTTTCAGGCGTTGGGCAACACCACGCGCCTGCCATCCACGGTCGGCCGGTTGATGTAGAACAACCCCGGCCCGGGTCGATACGGCAACTCGCTCACCCCGGCATCGGCGGCATATGTCAGCGCGGTGTCGCCCAGGGCATCGAAGTTCCAGTGCGCCGACTGCATCAGGTAGCGGCGGCGCAGCAGCGCTTCCTGGGTCGGGGTCAGCGCCTGGCCCTCCAGCAGCCGCCGCGCGATCGGCTGCAGTGCAGCGGGCAGCGCCCATGCCGCCACGTCGGCGGCCTCGGCGGTCCACTGCACGCCGGCGTCGCGGGCCTGCCGCTGCATCACCTGCAGGGCGATCAGCTGGTAGCGCCAGTCGATGGGCCGGCGCAGCACCACCGCTGCGGTCACGTACAGCACCGGGGCCAGCAGCACGCTGCGGCTGCCGGCACGGCGCTGCTGCTGCCACTGGTGCCAGACATCCACCCACACCTCCTTCTCATCCACGCCCAGCTGCTGCCGCCAGCGCTCGGCATCGGCCTGTGCTTCGGCGTACACCGTGGTCGCCTGCAGCTGCGCCAGTGAAGGTGTCTGGTAGTCGGGCACCGGCGGGCGGCGCAGCTGCTGCCGGCGCGGACGGCTCAACAGCTTCGGACCTTCCTCGGTCTGGTCGTAGCCACCGCCGATGTTGGCGTGCACGCCGGGCAGCACGATCTCGGCATGCGCCGGTGCCACCGTGGTCAGCGGGTAGTGCTGGCGGTGTTCATCGCGGGCCACCAGCTGCACCACGCGGCCGGCGATCCCCGCAGGCAGGGCCAGCTGCGGCTGCTCGTCGGCGCGGCCGCCGCTGGCCGCCACCACCGTGTCGAACAGGCCGATGAAGCGCAGCGCCGGGCGCTGCACTGCGAAATCCGCCGCGCATGCCAGGCCTGCCTGCAGGAGCAGCTGACGCCAGCGCGCGCCGTCCCACCCGCGCAGCTGGTTGGCGACATCGCGCGCCGCCGCTGCGCCCCGCGAGTAACCGAACAGATCCACCTGCATGCCGTGCAGCGGGGTGTGCGGCCTGGCAGCGAGCGCGGCCAGGGCGGCCGGCAGCAGCACCTGCAACGCGCGCTGCACCTTGGCGCGCACGCCGCTGGCGCCCACGCCGAACGCCAGCCCGATCAGATCGTCCTCGGCATCGTCGCGGGTGCCGACGCCTTCGATGTAGATCGCCAGCGATGCGCCCACCCCGGGCGTGCGCCGGCTGTCCGGGTACAGCTGGTACAGCCGGGTGATGTTGGTGGTGCCGTTGTCGTAGCTGCTGGTCAGCCGGCTCTGGTAGGTCGAGTCGTCGTCGGCACGCAGCAGGGCAGGGCGCGGCTGCGGGGCCTGCGGGCGCCCGCGTGCGAGGTTGTGCGCGTTGTTGCGGGTGCCGTCGAAGAACAGGCCGACATGCAGCACGCCGGGGTCGGCGCCGGTGTCTGCCTGGTGCTGCCCTGGTGCCATGTGCATTCCCCGTCGTGGCCACGTCACGGTGGCGCGAAAGCTGCGTGTTGGCGAAGTGTACTGCCGCTTTTTACCTGACTGAACGCTGCTGCGCTCCATCACAGATCCGGATTCCAACAGGCATCTTCTATTGAATTCACATGCGCCGGACGGGCCGAATGGCCAGACTCGGCAAACCGGGTCGTGATGCATCAAGGCTGTCCACCTCACTTCAGGAGCGACCAGAATGATGTCCAGATCGATGGGTAGAACGGCGGTTGGCGTGTTGTTGGGCCTTTCGGTGGCGGCGGCGGCCAGTGCCGCGCCGTTGTTTGAACCGGTGACCATCCTCAGCCGCGTTTCGGCCGGCAGTGATCCCGCGCTGGCCCGGCTGCTGTCCACGCCGTCCACCGCCACCGTGCAGGAAGTACGCATCGATGCGGCCGCCACCGCGCAGCCGCAGCTGGAATTCGAGCTGCTGGGACAGAAGGTGCAGGCGATCCGCAGCAAGGTCGAGTCACTGCCCGATGGCGGCAGCGTCTGGTACGGGCAGATCCGCACGCCCTCCGACCGTCTGCAGAAGGCCACCTCCAACGGCCAGGACGACCCGGGCAAGTCGCTGATCGTGGTGCGCTCGGGCAACACCCTCACCGGCTCGATCCGCAAGGACGGCAAGCTGTACCGCCTGCGTCCACTGGGCGACCGCCATATCCTGGTGGCGGTGGATGAAACCCGGATGCCGGCCGATCATCCGGCCGACTACAACCAGCTGCCGAAGATTCCGATGGGGGACAGTGAACGCCTCGGCATCGCCCAGGCCTCGTCGGGCACGCCGGCCACCATCCGCGTGCTGGTGGTGGCCACCAATGCGGCGGTGGCGGCCTACGGCGGCAACATGCAATCGCTGGTGCAGCTGGCAGTGGCCGAATCCAACCAGGGGTATGCCAACAGCAACGTCGGCATCACCATGCAGCTGGCCGGTTATGAAACCACCAGCTACACCGAGTCGGGCAACTTCACCACCGACCTCACCCGCTTCCGCAACACCAGCGACGGTTACATGGACAGCATCCATGCCAGCCGCAACGCCACCACGGCGGATGTCGGCGTGCTGCTGATCAACAACACCAGCTACTGCGGCCTGGCCTCGGGCATTGGTTCAACCGCGGCGACGGCGTTCGCGGCGGTGTACTGGGACTGCGCGACGGGCTACTACTCCTTCGCGCACGAGATCGGCCACCTGCAGAGTGCCCGGCATGACATCGCCAACGATCCGAGCACCTCGCCGTATGCGTTCGGCCACGGCTACCGTTACGAGCCGGCCAGCGGTACCGGCTGGCGCACGATCATGGCCTATGACTGCACCCGTGGCTGCCCGCGCCTGAACTACTGGTCCAACCCGAACATCAGCTACAACGGCATCCCGATGGGCATTGCCAGTTCGGCCGACAACCAGCGCGTACTGGTCACCACCAAGCAGACGGTGGCCGGCTTCCGCTGAGGCGGTTACCGGATGGCACCCGCCGACCAAGGTCGGCGTCTACCGGCCTGCGCGCTCTGGTAGATGCCAACCTTGGTGGGCACCCGGCAATCCGTCATTCGCGCTTGAGCGAATCCAGGCGCCAGCCGTCGGCATCCACGCGCAGGACCGAACCCTGTTCGTACCAGTCGCCCAGGACGATGCGGGTGCAGCTGCGGCCGCCGGCCTGCAGCGTGTGGATGGCCGGGCGATGGGTGTGGCCGTGGATCATCGTGTCCACGCCATGGCGCACGAAAGTCGCCTCGACTTCGGGCGGGGCCACGTCGGTGACCGTCTCGAACTGCGCGCGGTCACCCTGCTTCATCTCCGACTGGCGTGCCTGGCTGGCATCGCGCGCCTTCTGCGCAAAGGCGATGCGTGCGGCCAGCGGCTGCGACAGGAACTGCGCCTGGAACACCGGGTCGCGGGTCTGCGCACGGAACTGCTGGTAGGGGATGTCATCGGTGCACAGCAGGTCGCCGTGCTGCAGCATCACCGCACGGCCGTACAGCTCGATCACGCACGGGTCGGGCAGGATGCGCAGGCCGGCGCGGCGGGCGTAGTCTTCGCCCAGCAGGAAATCGCGGTTGCCACGCATGAAGAACACGGGCACGCCGCTGTCGGACAGCACCTTCAGCGCATCGGCCACCGCGTCGGCGGCCGGCGAAGGCGTGTCATCGCCGATCCAGGCTTCGAAGAGGTCGCCCAGGATGTACAGCGCGTCCGCGCCGGGCGCGTCCTCGCGCAGGAAGCGCAGGAACAGGTCGGTGATGGCTGGACGGCTGGGGTCCAGGTGCAGATCGGAAATGAACAGCGTCGTCATGCAGTCATTCTAGGGCATCGGCTCGCCGCGTCGTGCCGGGGTCAGGGCCCTTTCCGCAGGAAAGGGATCCGACCCCCCGGAATTAATCCAGCCATATCACACCGGCAGCGGCAGCCAGGCCAGGCTGGCCGCGGCCAGCAGCGCGGCGATGCCGGTGGCGGCCAGCACGTCGCTCGGGTAGTGCAGGCCCAGCACCACGCGCGACAGGCCCACGCCGAAGGTGAAGGGCACCAGCAACGGCGCCAGCCACGGGTAGTAGGCCAGCGCCACGATGGTGAACGACACCGCGTGCAGGGTGTGCCCGGAAGGGAAGCTGAACTCGTCCAGCGGTGCCACCCATGCGCGGATGCGCAGGTCGGCCGCGTACGGCCGCGGGCGCCGGGTCCAGCGCTTCAGGCCCTTGTACAGCAGCAGGGCGGCCAGGCCGGTGGCGGCCATGTGCACCGACGCGCGCAGGCCGTCGAAGCCATCGACCAGCACCAGTGCGCCCATCAGCACGTACCAGAACACGCCATCACCCAGGCGGCTGATGACCGAGAACAGGCGACGCACGCGGCGGCGCCGGCAATAGTGGTTTGCCCGGCGGCACAGCCGTGCTTCGCGGCCGGCGAGTCCTTCAAGCGGCGTTGTGCGCATGTCCGGTCCTCCGTGCCTGGGCCAGTTCGGCCAGCAGCGTTTCGAATTCGGCCACCACCTGCTGCGGGTGCAGGCGCTTCATCGCGCGGGCGGCGTTGCTGCCCAGTTCGCGGCGCAGCACATCGTCGCTGGCCAGCTGCACGGCCGCCTCGACGAACGCTTCGTCGGTATCCACGGCCGCGCCGTTTTCACCGTTGCTCAGGTACTCGCGCGCGGCGCCGTAATCGAAGGCCACCGTGGCCAGGCCGCAGGCCATGCTTTCCAGGGTCACGTTGCCGAACGTCTCGCTGCGGCTGGGGAACAGGAACAGGTCGCCGCTGGCGAAGTGGCGGGCCAGGGCGTCGCCGCGCTGGATGCCGCAGAAGATGAAATCCGGATTCTCGTGCGCCAGCTTCTCGCGCGCCGGGCCGTCGCCGACGAACACGAAGCGCGCTTTCGGCCGCACCTGCTGCAGGCGGCGGAACGCCTTCACCGCCAGCCCGAGATTCTTCTCGGCGGCGATGCGGCCGACGTAGATGGCGACCAGGCCGTTGCCGTCGACGCCCCATTCCTCGCGCAGGGCGGGATCGCGCCGGCTGGGTTCGAACTGCTGGCTGTCGACGGCGCGGGCCAGCAGGCGCACCCGCTCGAAGCCCTGGTCGGTGAGGAACTGCTGCAGTTCGCGGGTCGGCACCAGGGTGGCATCGGCCTGGTTGTGGAAGCGGCGCATCCAGCGCATCGCCGCCGTCTGCAGCCAGGCCACGCCGTAGTCGGGCAGGTATTCGTCGAAGCGGGTGTGGAAGCCGGTCGCCACCGGGATGCCAAGGCGGCGGGCGGTGCGCAGCGCCGACCAGCCCAGCGGGCCTTCGGTGGCGATGTAGACCGCATCGGGACGCTGCTGCTGCCAGTGCCGGCCGAGCCGGATCGGCGCGGGCAGGCCGAAGCGCAGGCCGGGGTAGCGGGGCAGGGCGGCGCCCGGCACCAGCTGCGGGCCGGGCGCCGCGTCCAGCGCTTCACTGGCCTGTCGTGGACGGATCAGGTCGACCTCATGGCCGGACGCGCGCAGGCCCTGCTCCAGGCCCTGCACGGTGAGCGCGACGCCGTTGACTTCCGGCGGATAGGTCTCGGTGACAATGGCATGGCGCATGGCGGGCCTCCGGTTTTCCGGCATGCTCGGCCCTGCCCATGTAGTGGTTGTGACCACATTGCGACCGTCGGATGACGGCCGCGCCGGCCAGCGGAGCACGGCCCCGAAGGGCCGTCCCGTGGATCAGAAGCGCTGCTGGTACTTCATGTAGATGAAGCGGCCGATGTCATACCCGCCGTAATAGGAGAAGTTGGCGCTGGGCTGGGTGTACATGATCGGGCCGTACTTCTCGAACACGTTGTTGGCACCGACCGAGACGGTGGCGTCCCACGGCAGCGAGTAGCGGACCTGCACGTCGTGGAAGGTGGTCGAGCCGCGGCGGTTGTAGTTGCGCACGCCGCTGTACCACGGCGCCTGCTGGCCCGGGTGCGAGCATTCGTCGGCATGCAGGCGCGGGCTGAAGCACTGTTCCTTCACCGCCGAGTAGTAGCGCAGGCCCCAGTTGATGCCGAAGTTGCCGCGCTCCCAGTCCAGCGACAGGTTGGAGCGGGTGCGGAAACCGATGCCGCTCGCGCCGGCCAGGCCGTTGCCCGGTGTCGGTACCACGTCCATGTCATTGGTGCTGCGTTCCAGCGAGGACACCACGTAGGTGCTCTTCCAGTCGGTGCGCAGGGTGCCCCAGTCGGTTTCCCAGCGATGGCTCAGTTCCAGGTCGTAGCCTTCGGTTTCGCGGAAGCCGCTGTTGCGCACGCCGTAAGTCAGCCTGTCGACGATGCCCAGCACCGGGTCGCGGGTGAAGCCGGCACAGCGTTCGGCGATGCCCAGTTCATAGCAGTCGCGCAGCATGTCGTTGGGGTGGTCGGCGACGATGGTGTTGTCGATGCGGATCTTCCACCAGTCCAGCGCGACGTTCAGGCCGGGCGCGAAGCCCGGGCTCCAGACCACGCCGAGGGTGCGGCTGGTGGCGGTTTCCGGCTGCAGGTCGGGGTTGGAGCCGTTGGTGAACGGCAGCGGAGTCTGGCCACTGCTGCTTTCGATCGGCACGTTGCCCTGGCCCAGCTGGCGGTAGCTGTCGGCGTTGGCGATGTCGGCCGCGCAGCGCGCACGCACGGCCGGGCTGCTGGCGGCGGCGCCGTACACCGTGTCGCAGGGATCGCGGAAGCCGGTGGTGAAGGTCTGCGAACCGCCGCCATACAGATTGGCGATGGTCGGCGAGCGGAAGCCCTGTGCCCAGGTGCCGCGCAGCAGCACCTGCTCGATGGGCTTCCAGGTGAAGCCGAACTTGCTGTTGAGGGTGTCGCCGAAGGTGCTGTAATCCGAATAGCGGGTGGCGGCATTGACGGTGAGCTCGTGCGCCGCGGGCAGGTCGCGCAGCAGCGGCACGCTCAGCTCCAGGTAGGCCTCATCCACCCGATAGCCGCCGCCGGTCGGCCCCGCGGCGAGGTTGGTGGTGGCGCCGGTCTGGGCCAGCGGGTCGGGAATGAAGCGGCCGTCCTCGCGGCGGCTCTCCAGGCCCACGGCCATGCCGAGGTCGCCGGCCGGCAGGGTCAGCACGGTGCCGCTCAGGGTGGCGAACAGGTTGCGGCTGGTGGTGCGGCCGCGGCTGATCTCCTCGGGGAACAGCCAGTCCATCAGGGCCTGGTTGCCCGCCAGGCCATTGGCGTCATGCTGGCCATAGGGCACCAGCGGATTCCACGGCATGCAGCCGGCCACCGGTGCGCCCGGCGTGCCGCATTCGACCTTGCCGGTCGCGGCGTTGTAGAACGACGGGCCGGTGGCATCCTCGACGCGCTGCTTGTGCAGGTTGCCGGTCGCGCGCTGGGTCAGTTCGCTGCGGTTGTACTGGTAGCCCGCTTCCCAGTCGAAGCCGTGCGCGCCGACTTCGAAGCTGCCCTCGAACGCGGCCACGCCCTGCCAGGTGGTGAGGTCGCTGACGCTCACGCGCGGGACTTCCCAGAGGCGCCGGTTCCAGTTCACGTCGCTGGGTGCCTGGTAGCCGTGGTGGCTGCCGAACGGATTGAACCAGCTGTCCTTCGACATCGGATTGATGCCCGCGGCGCCGGACTGGAACGGGTAGCCGGCGATCTGCCGGGTGGTCTCGCGTCGGTTGTAGGCCAGCTGGGTGTTGAAGTGCAGCGCATCGGTCAGCGCCACGCGGCCATCGACGAAGATCGAATCGCGCTTGATCGGCGTCTGCACATGCATCTGCTCGTTGCTGTTGCTGACATCGCCGGTGAACGGCGTGTCATCGCTCAGGTGGAAGCTGCCCGGGCCACCGGGCGCAGCACCACGATCCAGCGAGTAGCTGCAGCCACGGCTGCTGGCGCAGCCCGGGCCATTGAAGCCGGTGATGCGGCCCCACTGGCCGACCGAGGTCCAGCCATCGGCGGGATGGCGGTCGGTGTTGGTGTAGGCGCTGAACCAGCGATCGCGGGCCCACACGCCTTTCTCTTCGACGTGCTCGGCGGCGAAGCTGATCGAGGCGCGGTCATTGGACCACCCGCCCACCACGTCGTACTGCGTGCGGGCGCCGTCGCCCTGGCTGTACTGGCCCTGGTAGATGCTGGCGCTGATGCCTTCCACGTTGCGGCGGGTGATGATGTTGACCACGCCGGCCATCGCATCGGAACCATAGATGGCCGATGCGCCGTCCTTCAGCACTTCCATGCGTTCGACGGCCGCAGCAGGCAGGGTGGAAATGTCCTGCAGGCCGCCGGTGGTCATGCCCATGCGCTTGCCGTTGACCAGCACCAGGGTGCGTTGTGCGCCCAGCCCGCGCATGTCCACGAAGCTGCCGCCAGCGGCCTCGCCCGCCGACAACGGACTGGCGCGGCTGGCGGCCGGGCTGCCCATCGCGGTCAGGTTCTGCAGGATGTCGGCGACGGAGTTGAAGCCCTGGCGCTCGATGTCGGCGCGGCTGATGGTCAGCACCGGCTGCGCGGTTTCCAGGTCGACCTGGCGGATGCGCGAACCGGTGATCTCGATGCGGTCCAGCGTGGTCGGGGCGGGGGAATCCTGGGCCAGTGCGGGCAGGGCGGCGGCGGTGCCGGCCGTGGCCAGCGCACAGCGGATCGCCCAACCCAACGGGGAGGTGCTCGGCGTCATGCGGTCTCTCTCTCTATGTGTGGAAACGGACACCCGAAGCGCGGGCCGGTCCGGCCGCCACGACCTGCGTCGCGACGGCATCCCACTAACGCGCAGGGTTCAAATTCCGTAAAGGCGGAAAGCGACCAGACACCGCACCAGGAGTGTCGTATTTCGCGTTACCTGCGCACGTTCAATACCTTGCGCGCGCTGCGGCGCAGAAAGACATGCCACGGAAGAACACCAGGCAGCCTCACCAGTGCAGCGCAGAGCAGTTCATTGGCGACAAAAAAAACCACGGCCCCGAAGGGCCGTGGTCGTGGTGTTGCGGCGGCGCGATGGATCAGAAGCGCTGCTGGTACTTCATGTAGACGAAGCGGCCGATGTCGTAGCCACCGTAGTACGAGAACACCGAGTTCGGCTTGGTGTACATCACCGGGCCGTACTTCTCGAACACGTTGTTGGCGCCGACCGACACGGTGGCATCCCACGGCAGGCTGTAACGGAACTGCACGTCGTGGAAGGTGACCGAACCACGCTCGTTGTAGTTGCGGGTACCGGCGTACCACGGTGCGCGCACGCCCGGATCGGAGCACTCGTCCGGATGCGCGCTGACGCTCAGGCACTGCTCCTTGACGCCGGAGTAGTAACGCGCGGTCCAGGTGACGCCGAAGTTGCCCAGGTCCCAGCCCACGGTCAGGTTGGAGCGCACGCGGAAGCCGCTGCCGATGCCGTTGGTCGGGGTCGGCACCACGGTGGTGTCGTTGGTCGAACGGAAAATGTTCGAGCTGACGTAGGTGGTCGACCAGGCGCTGGTGAACTTGCCGTAGGAATCGGTATCCCAGCGATAGGTCACGTCCATGTCGTAACCTTCGGTTTCCAGGAAGCCGGCGTTACGGTTGCCGTAGGTCAGCTTGTTGACGATGCCGTTGACCGGATCACGGGTGAACTGTGCGCAGCGCGAGGTCACGCCCTGCTCATAGCAGTCGATCAGGATCTGGTTCGGGCTGTCGGCAACGATGGTGTTGTCGATGCGGATCTTCCACCAGTCCAGCGAGGCGTTGAAGTTCGGGATGAAGCTCGGGCTCCACACCAGGCCCAGCGTCTTGCTCTTGGAGGTTTCCGGCTGCAGCAGCGGGTTGGAGCCGCTGGTGAACGGCACCGGGGTCTGGTCGGTGCTGCTGGTGATCGGCACCAGGCCCTGCTTCAGCTGGCGGTAGTTGTTGGCATCGGCGATGTCGCGGGCGCAGCGGGCACGCACTTCGGCGCTGGTGCGCGAAGCGCCGTACACGGTGTCGCAGGGATCGGCGTAACCGGTGGTGAAGGTTTCCGAACCGCCACCGTACAGGTCATTGATGGTCGGCGCGCGGAAGCCTTCGGCCCAGGTACCACGGACCAGCAGCTGGTCCAGCGGCTTCCACTTGAAGCCGAACTTGCTGTTGAGCGTGTTGCCGAAAGTGTCGTAGTCGGAGAAGCGGGTCGCTGCGTTCAGCGACAGCTCCTTCGCGCCCGGCAGGTCGGCCAGCAACGGCGCATTCAGCTCCAGGTAGGCTTCGTTGACGCGGTAGCCGCCACCGGTCGGGCCCGAGGCCAGGTTGGTGGTGGCGCCGGTCTGGGCCAGGGCATCGGGAATGAACTCACCGGTTTCCTTGCGGTTTTCCAGGCCGAATGCAAAGCCCAGGTCACCGCCCGGCAGGGTCACGATGCTGCCCGCGATGGAGGCGAAGAAGTTCTTGCCGACGGTCTTGCCGGAGGAATCTTCGGCCGGCATCAGGTAGTCGATCAGCGCCTGGTTGCCGGTCAGGCCGTACGGACTGACCACGCCTGCGGCGACCAGCGGATTCCAGACCATGCAGTTGGCGATCGGCGCGGCAGCGGTGCCGCACTCGACCTTGCCGGTGGCAGCGTTGTAGTACGACGGGCCGACCGCGTTCTTCACGCGTTCCTTGTGCAGGTTGCCGGTGGCGTGCTGGCGCAGCTCGTTCTTGTTGTACTGGTAGCCCACTTCCCAGTCGAAGAAGCGCTCACCGATATCGAACGAACCACCGAAGGCGGCCACGGCACGGTAGGTCTTCAGCGAGCTGTCGCTGACGCGCGGCACTTCCCAGGTGCGGTGGTTCCAGGCCACGGCGGTCGGGGTGGCATAACCGTGCTGGCTGCCGAACGGGTTGAAGTAGCTGTTGACCGACATCGCGCCGATGCCGGCGGTGGACGACTGCAGCGGGTAACCGGCGATCTGGCGGCTCGAGTCACGCTTGTTGTAGCCCAGCTGCGTGCTGAAGTGGATCGCGTCGGTGATGTTCAGGCGGCCATCGACGAACACCGAATCCCGCTTCAGCGGATAGTTCAGGTGCATCTGCTCGTTGGTGTTGCTGACATCGCCATTCGGCGCATTCGGATTGGTGATGTGGTAGTTGGCCGGGTTCAGCGGGTCACTGCCGCGGTTGAGCGAGTAGCCGCAGCTGGTGGCGGCGCAGCCCGGGCCCTTCAGGCCGGTGATCTGGCCGTACTGGCTGACGGTGGTCCAGCCTTCGGTCGGATGGCGGTCGGTGTTGCCGAAGGCGCTGAACCAGCGGTCCTTGGCCCACACGGCCTTTTCTTCGGCGTGTTCGGCCGAGATGGTGATCGAGCCGCGGTCGTTGGACCAGCCGGCGACCACGTCGATGCGGTCACGGCCGCCGTCGCCCTGGCTGTACTGGCCGTGGTAGACGTTGGCGGTCACGCCGGTCACGTCATGGCGGGTGATGATGTTGACCACGCCGGCCATGGCGTCGGAGCCGTAGATGGCCGAGGCGCCGTCCTTCAGCACTTCGATGCGCTCGACGGCCGACACCGGCAGGGTCGAGATGTCCTGGTAGCCGGAGGTGCTGATGCCCAGACGCTTGCCGTTGACCAGCACCAGGGTGCGCTGGGTACCCAGGTTGCGCATGTCGATGTAGGTACCACCGGCGTTCTCACCGGCGGTCAGCACGTTGGCGCGGCTGATGGTCGGGCTGCCCATCGCGGTGACGTTCTGCAGGATGTCGGACACCGAGGCGAAGCCCTGGCGCTCGATATCGGTGCGCGAGATCGCCAGCACCGGGTTCGCGCTCTCCACGTCGACCTGGCGGATGCGCGAGCCGGTGATTTCGATGCGGTCGAGGGTCGTGGGGGCGCCGTCCTGGGCAAATGCGGGCAGCGCAATGGTTGCGGTGCCGACGATCAGGGCCTGGCGGATCGCCTTGCCCAGCACGGTGGTGCGTGAAGTCATCGCGTCTCTCTCTCTGTGAAGCTGTGGGCGCAGGGCCAAAGGGGCCCTGCAAATAGCGGTTCGGGTCGAAGCGACTGAGCCGGTGACTTCGATTTATTCTCGTTCGTTAACCAGATGTAAAGGGGTTGTTGCCAAGTGTGTCAAAAGTTGTCGCGCGGCTTTCATCTAAACTTAATAAAAGCAAGGCCTTAGGGTCACGGTGCTGTCGCCAGATTCGGCACAGTCCGGCAGCCTGAATGCCCATTCAGCTTCAAAAGTGCGCAAACGCGCACGCGAAAACGGCCCCGTCAGGGGCCGTCGTCAGGTCGGGATGGGGAGTGTCGGGATGGGGCGTCGCGGCGGCTGGCGATGCCAGGCCGCCGGGGTCAGGCCACGAAGGGGCGGAACTGGATGCCCAGTCCGGCCAGGCCCTCGGTCTCGCCGATCAGGTCGGCGCGCAGCAGCGGCCGCGGGTCGATGAAGGCCTGCGGCACGATCAGCGACAGGCGGGTCTCGTCGGCGGTCAGTTCCAGCTTCGGCAGCGGCGCGTCTTCGTGGGCGCGGTTGAGCAGCACGGCCAGCCGCAGCAGGGCGGTCAGGCGGCGCGCGGTCAGCAGCAGGCGCTCGGGCAGGGCATCGAAGGCCGACTTGCCGACGCTGCGCCGGTGGCTGCGCACCAGGGCGGCCAGCATCTGCTGCTCCTGCCGCGAGAAGCCGGCGATGTCGGAGTTCTCCAGCACGTAGCTGCCATGCACGTGGTAACCACTGTGGGCGATCATCAGGCCCAGCTCGTGCAGGCGCGCGGCCCAGCCGAGCATGCGGGCGTCGTCGGCATCCAGCTTCCAGCGCTCCTGCACCTGCTCCAGCAGCGACAGGGCGGTGTCCTGCACGCGGTCGGCCTGCACGGTGTCGATGCCATAGCGCAGGGTCAGCGCCGCCACCGATTCGTCGCGCGGATCGTTCTCGCCGGCACGGCCGACGATGTCGTACAGGATGCCTTCGCGCATGGCGGCCTTGCTGACCAGCAGCTTCTCCAGGCCCAGCGCCTGGAAAGCGGCCTCCAGCACCAGGATGCCGCCGGCGATGATCGGCCGGCGGTCGGCGGACAGCCCGGGCAGCACGATGTCGTCGATCTTCTTGGCCTTCAGCAGTTCGTCGCGCAGCTGCGGCAGGGCTTCGGCGGTGATCGCGCCCTTGCTCAGCTTCATCGTGGCGCAGATCTCGCTGATCGCCTTGTGCGTGCCCGACGAGCCCAGGGCTTCCTGCCAGCCCAGCGCGCGGTACTTGCTGGCGAACGGCTGGAACTCACGGCCGATCTCGGCCAGCGCGTCCTTCCAGCGCTTGCGGCTGAGCTTGCCGCCGGGGAAGAAGCGACGGGTGCTGGCGATGCAGCCGGCCTGCAGGCTCTCGCGCTCGAGGGTCTGCATGCCCTTGCCGATGATGAATTCGGTGGAACCGCCGCCGATGTCGATCACCAGGCGGCGCTGGTCGGCCTTGGGCGGCTGTGCATGGGCCACGCCGAGGTAGATCAGGCGCGCTTCTTCGCGGCCGCTGACCACTTCGATGGCATGGCCGAGCGCGGTTTCGGCCGGCACCAGGAACGACTGCGGAGAGCGCAGCTGGCGCACGGTGTTGGTGGCCAGGGCGCGCACGCGGTGCGGGGGCACGTTGCGGATGCGCTGGCCGAAGCGGGCCAGGCATTCCAGCGCGCGCTGCCGTGCGGCGGTGGACAGGCCGCCCTTGCCATCAAGGCCATCGGCCATGCGTACCGTTTCGCGCAGGCGGTCGATGACGCGCAGCTGGCCGAGCGTGTAGCGCGCGATGACCATGTGGAAGCTGTTGGAGCCAAGGTCGATGGCGGCCAGCAGGTCGCCATCCTGCAATGCGGGCGGAGTCGTGGTGGTATGCGGCATGGGCGAATGTTAGCCGAAGGGGCGGTGTGCTCGTCACCGCGCGGCCTTCACATTTTGTAGGGGGAGTGCGGTAGTGCCCCGCTCGTGACGGCCACGGGTATGGACACATTTGATGGGAACGCGGTTATTCCACAGTGTTGAAGGTGTGTGGGCGACCGTGGGGGGGGCTGTTTTTGT
>NZ_JBRRCR010000037.1:0-35362 GCF_056759115.1 Stenotrophomonas sp. STEN087
CACTGTGCGGCGCGGCCCGCGTCTGGGGCCCGCCGCGCCCGCCGCCCTGGCCCCCGCGGCCCCCGCCCCCGCCGCCCCCGGCCCCCCCCACCCCCCCCCCCCCCCCGCGCCCCGCCCGCCCCCCCCCCCCCCCCCCCGCTACCGGGTCACCGCATCCGGGTCCGCCACCGGTGACGGCGGGCACGCCGGAATTTCCGACGGCGTGGCCACGTGTTCTGCTGGCGGCGGGGTGATCATCTTCGCCTTGCGCCAGCCACCCCAGCGGTAATACGCCAGCGACAGCAGCATCGACACCAGCGAGCCGGCGGGGAAACTCCACCAGATCGCATCCGCGCCCCAGTAGGGCTGCAGGAACTCGGCGAACGGCACGCGCACGCCCCACAGCGAGGCGGCCAGGATCAGCAGCGGCGGAATGACCGCGCCGGTGGAGCGCACCACGCCGGAAATGACGAAGCTGACACCGAAGAACAGGAACGATCCGATCACGACGTGGTTGAGGTGGCGGGCGATCTGCAGTGACTCGCTGCCCTGCGGCAGGAACAGCGCCAGCGAATACTGGTCCAGCAGCACCAGCGGCAGGATCAGCGCACCGGTCAGCAGGAAGTTGATGAGGATGCCCTTGCGCGCGGTGCCGCGGACGCGGTCCCAGCGCTGCGCACCCACGTTCTGCGCGGACATCGACGAACACGCCGCACCGATCGCCATTGCCGGCATCTGCACGTAGTTCCACAGCTGCAGCGACGCGCCATAGGCAGCGCCGGTAGCCGTGCCGTACTGGTTGACCATGGTCATCAGCAGGATCACCGACAGCGAGATCAGGACCATCTGCAGGCCCATCGGCACGCCCTTGACCACCAGCGCACGCAGGATGGTCAGGTCGAGCTTGAACAGGTGCATGTCGGCACGGCCCAGCCACAGCATGTGCCGCTTGTGCCGCATGTACAGCAGCAGGCCGGTCAGCGACAGCGTCTGCGACACCAGCGTGGCCCACGCCGAGCCGGCGATGCCCAGTGCCGGGAGCGGGCCGAGGCCGAAGATCAGCACCGGGTTCAGTGCGATGTCCAGCAGCACCGACACCAGCAGGAAGCGGAACGGCGTGCGCGAATCACCGGCACCGCGCAGTGCGGCGCTGAGGAAGGCGAACGCGTAGAGCGTGGGCATGGCCAGGAAGATGATGCGCAGGTAGGCCTCGGCCAGTGGCAGCGAAGCCGCCGGCGTGCCCATCGCCGCCAGCAGCGGTTGGGCCAGGAACCAGCCGGCGATGGCGATGATCACCGACAGGCCGATGAAGAAGGTGGCACTGGTACCGACCACGCGCCGCGCCTGGGCGATGTCGCGCGCACCGATGGCCTGGCCGATCAGAATGGTCGAGGCCATGCCGAAGCCGAACACCGAGCCGATCAGGAAGAACATGATGTTGTTGGCGTTGGCCGTGGCGGTCAGCGCCGCCTCGCCGAGATAGCGCCCCACCCACACCGCATTCACCGAACCGTTCAGCGACTGGGCGATGTTGCCCGCCAGGATCGGCAGCGCGAACAGCAGCAGGTTGCGGCCGATGGGGCCGGAGGTGAGGTCAAGCGGCGCTTTGGCCATGGGCTGGTGATCGATTTCCGGGAGGAGCACACTAGCACCAGGCCCGTCTGCGGGGTGTGGCAATGGATCAACGACGACAGATGGCGCGGTACAGCGTGGGGGCCTTGATCGTGGCCGCGCTGGCCGCATGTTCGACGGGTGACCGGCTGGGTGATGCCCAGGTGCGGCCCGCCGACCGCGCTGAGTGCCTGGTCGGCAACCAGCGCCAGGACCTGGCGGGCACGCCGACGTTGATGGGGGGCAGTGGCTGCCGCACCGACCCCAGCAACCCGCGACCCCTGAACAAGCGCACGGAGTAGTACCTGCCGATGTCCGAGCTTTCCCCGCTGTCGCCCAGTGTCCGCCTGGATGTCTGGTTGTGGGCGGCCCGTTTCTACAAGACCCGCAGCCTGGCCAAGCAGGCCATTGAAACCGGCAAGGTGGCCGTGGCCGGTCAGCGTCCGAAATCCTCGCGCGCGGTGCGCGTGGGCGAGCAGTTGCAGGTGGACCGCGGCGAGGAGCATTTCGAGCTGCAGGTGCTGGGCATCAGCGACCAGCGCGGTCCGGCGCCGGTGGCGCAGCAGCTGTATGCCGAAAGCGAAGCCTCCAAGGCGCGCCGTGCCGAGCAGCGTGCGCTGCGCATCGCCGCCCGCGATGGATTCCAGCCGCCGGAGCACAAGCCGGACAAGCGCGCGCGTCGGTTGATCCGCGCACTGGGTGATCTGGACGCGCTTTGACGGAGAGCGTGCGAACCAACGGTTCGCACCCACCGGAGCGGGCGGGCGTGCGACGTCCTGCGCGCGCTCAGCCGGCATTCGGTTTTCACCCCGCACGTTGGATCTTCCTCTTCATGGAAGACCCTCATGTTCCTGCGCCGCACCCTGCTGTGCCTGGCCCTCGCCACCGCCGCTCCGGCGTTCGCCGCCGACATCACCTTCTGGGACACGCCACAACGTGGTGGCAACAGCTTCAACGAAAATCCGCCGGACCGCGCCTACTTCCAGGCGCTGCGTGACACCGGCGCGACCTGGGTGCGGCTGAGCCCGGACAAGTGGAAAAGTGCCGGCGGCCGCGACTTCCTGATGGGCGATGCGGATCACTACCAGGGGCTGGTGCCCGCCGACGTGGCAACCCTGCGGCGTGCGCTGGATGACGCGGATGCCTCGGGCCTGAAGGTGGTGCTGGTGCCGCTGTCGCTGCCCCTGCTGCGCTGGAAGCAGAAGAACGATGACGTGGTCGACCAGCGCCTGTGGCAGTCGATGGACAACCACCTGCCGGCGCAGCGCTTCTGGCACGACCTGGCCACGGCGTTGAAGGGACACCCGGCGCTGGCCGCCTACAACCTGATCAACGAGCCGGCGCCCGAGTACGGCACTGCGCTGGCCGAGCATGCATCACGCGCGGCGATGCGGCAGTGGTATGCCAGTGTTGAGAAAGGTCCACGCGATCTGCGGGTGCTGTACCGGGGGCTGATCGCCAGCGTGCGTGCGGTGGACGCGGACATGCCGCTGATGCTGGATGCCGGCTGGTATGCGGCGGCTGATGCATTCGATTACTGGCCGGCGCCGCTGGACGATACGAAGCTGCTCTACAGCGTGCACATGTACGAACCGTATGCGGCGACCAGTGCGCCGAACCAGAAGCGCACCACGCCGTATCGCTACCCGGCAACGGTGCCGTTCGGCTCCGGGAAAAAGCGTTGGGATGCGTCGCACGTGCGCAGCTACCTGCAGCAGCCGATGGACTGGGCGAAGACCCACGGCATCGGCGCCAACCGGATGGTGATCGGTGAGTTCGGCTGCATGCGGCGCTGGCCGGATTGCGCGGCCTACCTGCGTGACGTGCTGGCGGTGGCCGAGCAGCAGCAGGTGCACTGGGCGTTCTATGCCTTCCGTGAGGATGGCTGGGATGGGATGGATTACGAGCTGGGCGACAAGGCGCTGCCGTGGTCCTACTGGAAGGCGGTGGAGAAGGGCGAAGCGGTACAGCCGCCGCGGTCGATGCAGGCGCCGTTGTTTGCGCCGATTCTGCAGCGGTTGAAAGACGGGTCGCGTTGAACCCCCAACCGCTGCGCTCGCCGGGCCATGCCCGGCGACCACCCGCATCACCTCAACCGTGCAGGTCGTAGCGATCCAGCTCCATCACCCGCGTCCAGGCGGCGATGAAATCCTGCACGAACTTCTTCTCGCCATCGGCGCTGGCATACACCTCGGCCAGTGCGCGCAGCACGGCGTTGGAACCGAATACCAGGTCGGCACGGGTGCCGGTCCAGCGTGCGCTGCCATCGCCGCGGCTGCGGCCTTCATAGCGCTCGCGGCCCGTGGCCTTCCACTGCGTGCCCATGTCCAGCAGGTTGACGAAGAAGTCGTTGCTCAACGTGCCGGGGCGCGTGGTGAACACGCCGTGCTTGCCGTTGTCGGCATTGGCGCCGAGCACGCGCAGGCCACCGACCAGGGCGGTCATCTCCGGCGCGGTCAGGGTCAGCAGCTGCGCCTTGTCGATCAGCAGCGCCTCGCCGGGCACACTGTAAGCGCCCTTGAGGTAATTGCGGAAACCATCGGCCACCGGTTCCAGCACCGCGAACGACTCGACGTCGGTCTGTTCCTGGCTGGCATCGGTACGGCCCGGGGTGAACGGCATGCTGACCTCATGGCCACCGGCCTTGGCCGCCTGTTCGATGCCCACGCCACCGGCCAGCACGATCAGATCGGCCAGCGATACCTGCTTGTCGCCGCCGCCATTGAACTCGGCCTGCACCTTTTCCAGCGCGGCCAGCACCTTGGCCAGCTGCTGCGGCTGGTTCACCGGCCAGTCCTTCTGCGGGGCCAGGCGGATGCGCGCGCCATTGGCACCACCTCGCTTGTCCGAGCCACGGAAGGTCGAGGCCGAGGCCCAAGCGGTGGACACCAGCTCAGCGACGCTGAGGCCGGTCGCGGCGATCTTCTGCTTCAGCGCGGCGATGTCCTTGGCGTCGATGAGCGGGTGCTTGGCTTCCGGCACCGGATCCTGCCAGATGAATTCTTCGGCAGGGATTTCCGGGCCCAGGTAACGCGCACGGGGGCCCATGTCGCGGTGGGTCAGCTTGAACCAGGCGCGGGCAAAGGCATCGGCGAAGGCCTGAGGATTCTCGAGGAACTTCCGCGAGACCTTTTCATAGGCCGGGTCCATGCGCAGCGACAGGTCGGTGGTCAGCATGGTCGGGCGATGCTTCTTCGACGGATCGTGCGCGTCGGGAATGACCGCGTCGGCATTCTTGGCCACCCACTGGTGGGCACCGGCCGGGCTCTTGGTCAGTTCCCATTCGTTGCCGAACAGGATCTCGAAGAAGTCGTGGCTCCACTGCGCCGGGGTGCGCGTCCAGGTCACTTCCAGGCCGCTGGTGATGGTGTCGCCACCCTTGCCGCTGCCGAAGCTGCTGGCCCAGCCCAGGCCCTGGTTTTCCAGGCCGGCGGCTTCGGGTTCCTTGCCGACGTTGTCGGCCGGGCCGGCACCGTGGGTCTTGCCGAAGCTGTGGCCACCGGCGATCAGGGCGACGGTTTCCTCGTCGTCCATCGCCATGCGGGCGAAGGTGTCGCGGATGTCATGCGCGGCCAGCACCGGGTCGGGGTTGCCGTCCGGGCCTTCCGGGTTCACGTAGATCAGGCCCATCTGCACGGCGGCCAGCGGGTTCTCCAGCTTGCGCGAATGCACGTCGCCGTCGGCATCGTCATCGGACACCAGCACGCCGTGGTCTTCCTGCACGCCCTCGGAGCCGTGCTTGTAGCGCACGTCGCCGCCCAGCCAGGTGGTTTCGCGGCCCCAGTACACGTCCTGGTCCGGTTCCCAGGTATCGGGGCGGCCGCCAGCGAAGCCGAGCGTCTTGAAGCCCATCGATTCAAGGGCGACGTTGCCGGTGAGGATCAGCAGGTCGGCCCAGGAGATGGCCTGGCCATACTTCTGCTTGATCGGCCACAGCAGGCGGCGCGCCTTGTCCAGGCTGACGTTGTCCGGCCAGCTGTTGAGCGGAGCGAAGCGCTGCTGGCCGCGACCACCGCCGCCGCGGCCATCGCCGATGCGGTAGGTGCCCGCGCTGTGCCAGGCCATGCGCACGAACAGGCCGCCGTAGTGGCCGAAGTCGGCCGGCCACCAGTCCTGCGAATCGGTCATCAGTGCCTTCAGGTCGGCCTTCAGCGCGGCGTAGTCCAGGCCTTTGAAGGCCGTGGCGTAATCGAAGCCCGCATCGAGCGGATTGGAGCGGCTGGAGTGCTGGTTGAGCAGGTCCACGCGCAGCTGGTTCGGCCACCAGTCGCGGTTGGTCGTCGCGTCACCGACGACGGCGTGGTTGAACGGGCACTTGGCTTCGCTTTTCATGGGTGTCTACCTGTGGACTGGCGAAAGGTGGAATCGGGGGAGGCCTGACCACCATAGGTGGCGCCTACTGGTGGGTAAATTCGATTGATTCAACCGATGTGATAGTGGCGGCCTATCAGGGGGCAGGGCTTGGACCGTTGTGCGCGATCAGCGCTTGAGCAGGCCGGCACCGAGCTTGAGCAGGTCGGCGGCGCCGAACTGGCCGTCGCCGTCCTGGTCGAATGCGCCACCGAGCAGGCTGCCGAGACCGCCGCCAGCGTGCTGGGTTTCCTGGCCAAGGGCCGAGCTGAGTTCGCCGGCATTGCCCTGCTGGGCGAAGCGCTGGGCCAGGAACGACATGACGATGGGGGCGAGGATGGCCAGCAGCTTGCCGGTGGTGCCGCTGTCCAGGCCGGTCTTCTGGCCGAGCAGTTCGGCCGCCTGCGGCTGCTGGCCGCCGAACACATGGCCGAGGATGCCGGCGCCGTCGGTCGCGCCACTGCTGCCACCGCCCATCACCGCGCCAAGGATGCCGCCCAGGTCGAAACCGCCACCGCCGCTGCCGCCGCCCAGGTGGTCGCGCTGCAGCGCATTGAGCAGGGACTGCGCGCCCTGCGGTTCACTGGCGTTCTGGCCCAGTGCGCCCAGCAGCAGCGGCAGGGCGCTGCCTACCGCCTGGGTGGTCTGGCTGCTGTCCAGGCCGAGCTGCTGGGACACCTGCTGCAGGCCTTGCCCCTGCTGCAGCTGCTGGAAGAGGGACGCGGCGAGGGATTCGGTGTTCACGGCGGTCTCCGTTCTGTGAAGGAAGGACCGCCCGAGCATAACGCCGGGTATACGACGGAAATGCGAAGGCAGCCGAGCGTGGGCTCGGCTCTACAGCGGTAGCGCCGGGCCATGCCCGGCGGGTGCGGTTACAGCAGCGTCTTCAACCGGTACAGGGCTTCCAGCGCCTGCTTCGGGGTCAGCTCGTCGGGGTCGATCGCGGCCAGCGCCTCCTGCGCCTTGCTGGCCGGTGCGCTGAACAGGCCGAACTGCTGCGGTGCATCCAGCGCCTGCGGCGAGACCTCGGCGGCATGGCTCTCGCCACCGCGCTGTTCCAGCTCGGCCAGGCGACGGCGGGCCTGGGCCACGGTCGCGCGCGGCAGGCCGGCCAGCGCGGCCACCTGCAGGCCGAAGCTGCGGTTGGCCGGGCCGTCCTTCACCGCGTGCATGAACACCAGCGCTTCGCCATGCTCGACCGCATCCAGGTGCACGTTGGCGATGCCGCTGCGGCCGCCTTCGTGCTGCTCGTCGGCGAGCGCGGTCAGTTCGAAGTAGTGGGTGGCGAACAGCGTGTAACAGCGGTTCTGGTAGGCCAGGTGGCGGGCCACCGCATCGGCCAGGGCCAGGCCGTCGTAGGTGGACGTGCCGCGGCCGATCTCGTCCATCAGCACCAGCGAATGCGCGGTGGCGTGGTGCAGGATGTAGCTGGTCTCGGCCATTTCGACCATGAAGGTCGACTGCCCGCGGGCCAGGTCGTCGCCGGCGCCGATGCGGGTGAGGATGCGGTCGATCGGGCCGATCAGCGCACGGCTGGCCGGCACGAAGCTGCCGATGTGGGCCAGCAGCACGATCAGCGCGTTCTGCCGCATGTAGGTCGATTTGCCGCCCATGTTCGGGCCGGTGATGACCAGCATGCGACGGTCCGGATGCAGGTCCAGGTCGTTCGGCTCGAACGGCTGTTCGCGCACGGCTTCAACCACCGGGTGGCGACCGCGTTCGATCTTCAGGCAGGGCTCGGCCTGCAGTTCCGGGCGCGCCCAGTCCAGCGCCTGCGCGCGTTCGGCGAAGGCGGCCAGCACGTCCAGTTCGCTCAGCGCGGCGGCGCACTGCTTCAGCGGTTCCAGCTGGCCGCCAAGCGTGTCCAGCAGCTGCTCGTACAGGTACTTCTCGCGCGACAGCGAACGGTCGCGCGCGGACAGCACCTTGTCCTCGAAGGCCTTCAGTTCCTCGGTGATGTAGCGCTCGGCATTGGTCAGCGTCTGCCGGCGGGTGTAGTGCACCGGCGCGCGGTCGGACTGACCCTTGCTGATTTCGATGTAATAGCCGTGCACACGGTTGTAGCCGACCTTGAGGGTGGCGATGCCGCTGCTTTCGCGCTCGCGCTGTTCCAGGTCGACCAGGAACTGGTCGGCGTGGGTGGACAGGCGGCGCAGTTCATCCAGTTCGGCGTCGAAGCCATCGGCCAGCACGCCGCCATCGCTCAGCTTCAGCGGCGGCATCTCGGCGATGGCGCTGGCCAGCAGGTGCGCGCACTCATCGTGCTCGCCCAGTGCAGCGTGCAGGGTCTGCAGGCGCGGCGAATCCAGCGGCGCCAGCACCTCGCGCACGGCCGGCAGCAGGGCCAGGCCATCGCGCAGGGTGGAGAAATCGCGCGGGCGCGCCGAGCGCAGCGCCACGCGGGTGAGGATGCGTTCGAGATCGCCGAGGCGGCGGAACTGCTCGCGGATGTCGGCGTCGCTGCCACGGTCGATCAGCGTTTCCACCGCATGGTGGCGCTGCACCAGCACCTCGCGCAGGCGCAGCGGGCGGTGCAGCCAGCGGCGCAGCAGGCGGCCACCCATCGGCGTCACCGTGCTGTCGAGCACGCCCAGCAGCGTGTTGCGGGTGTCGCCGTCCACGCGCGTATCCAGTTCCAGATGACGGCGGGTGGCGGCATTCATCGCGATCGCCTCACCGGCGGTTTCCATCGCGATCGAGGTCAGGTGCGGCAGGCGCTGCTTCTGGGTTTCCTCGACATAGCCGAGCAGGGCGCCAGCCGCCGCGGTGGCGCGCGGCTTGTCGTCGATGCCGAAACCGCTGAGGTCGTGCAGCTTGAAGAAGGCCAGCAGCTGGCGGCGGCCACTGTCCGCATCGAACAGCCACGGCGCACGGCGGCGCACGCCGGTGCGCTGGCGCAGGAACTCGGGCCAGTTCTCTTCGTCGGGTACCAGCAGCTCGGCCGGCTCCAGGCGGGCCAGCTCGGCTTCCAGGGCGTCGTCGGTCTCCACTTCGTTGACCAGGAAGCGGCCACCGGCGAGGTCGGCCCAGGCCAGGCCGTAGCCCTGTTTGGTACGCGACAGCGCCATCAGCAGCGTGTCGCGGCGCTCGTCCAGCAGCGCCTCGTCGGTGACCGTGCCGGGGGTGACGATGCGCACCACCTTGCGCTCGACCAGGCCCTTGGCGAGGGCCGGATCGCCGATCTGTTCACAGATGGCCACCGATTCGCCCAGCGCGACCAGGCGGGCCAGGTAGCCCTCGTAGGCATGCACCGGCACGCCGGCCATCGGGATGGGCGCGCCGCCGGAGCTGCCGCGCTGGGTGAGGGTGATGTCCAGCAGCCGCGCTGCCTTGCGGGCGTCGTCGTAGAACAGCTCGTAGAAGTCGCCCATGCGGAAGAACAGCAGCAGGTCCGGGTAGTCGGACTTGGCTGCGAAGAACTGCTTCATCAGCGGGGTGTGTTCGGTAGAGGCCTTGGAAGGGCTGCTCTTCTGTTTTGAATCAGTGGCTTGCAATGCGTCCGGTCTCGATGGGTGAGGGCGGGTTGCCGTCAGAAGCGGCAAGTAGCGGGGTGTTCTGCTGCGATCGTGCTGCGACGCCACTCCGGGCACCGGCGATCATGCCCATGAATGTTACGACGGACCGCGTGGAGCGCGCTGGATCATTCCGGTTTCATTCGCCTGTCAGCTGCTGCGCTTCCCGGTCGGACCGTCTCCCAGGGGGTAGCCACTGAACGACTTCACCTCGTCCATCAGGAACTGCGACACGATCTTCTCCACCCCGTAGTCGCCGCCCAGCAGCAGCCGCGCGATGTCCTTCCAGTGGTGCACATCGTTGACGATCACCCGCAGCAGGTAGTCGTACTCGCCGGAAATGCGGCTGGCCTCGACGATTTCCTGCATGCCCAGGATGCGCCGGTCGAAGGCGGTGAACTCCTCCAGTGCGTGCCGCCTGAAGGACACCATTGCCAGCACCACCGTGGCCGAGCGGATGCGGTCCACCGCCACGTGCGCGCGGTAGCCGCGGATCAGCTCCTTGGCCTCCAGGGCGCGCACGCGTGCCAGGCACGCGCTGGGCGACAGCGCAACACGATCGGCCAGGGCCTGGTTGGTGATGCGTGCATCCTGCTGCAGCACGTCGAGGATCTTCAGGTCGGTGCGGTCCAGCGATTTGGCGGTCATCAGGGCTTTCCCGGTGCGGCAGCGCGCCGCAGTTTGTTCGCAATTTGAGGGGCCGGGCCGCAGAACCTGCGTATTTCACATGTGATAACGGCCACATCCACGGCTCCCCATGAAATAAACATAATTCAATCAACACGTTGTCGCTAGTGCGGTGTCCGTTGATTCTGCTGGACAGCGGTGGCTGTTTTCACGTTCACTCGACCTCAGCCATGTGGGTTGCCGCTGCGCAGAGCGCGACCGGCGCCACGTCCATCGCCACCTGGGGGACCGTCTCATGCCGTTGCAGCTCCGCCTTCGCCCGCTCAGCCATGCTGTCCGTTTCGCGTGTTGTTTCGGCCTGTTCGCTACCGCCCCGGCCTGGGCGCAGGAGGCGCCCGCCGGCGCTGCTGACCCGGCACGTACCTTGGACACGGTGGTGGTCACCGCTGGCAAGCTGAAGGAATCGGTGCGTGAGATCGCCGGTTCGGTCTCGGCGGTCACCGACCAGCAACTGCAGGACATCGGCGCGCAGTCGCTGGCCGATTACATCCAGCGCACTCCCGGCGTGGTCTTCAACAACTACCAGCCGGGTGTCTCGCATGTGGTGATGCGCGGCATCGCCACCAGCGCTGGCAATGTGCAGGGCCAGCCCACGACCGGCTACTTCCTCAACGAAGTGCCGCTGACCGAACCGGGCTGGACCATCGCCATTCCCGATATCGATGCCTTCGACCTGAACCGGGTGGAAGTATTGCGGGGGCCGCAGGGCACGCTGTTCGGGTCGGCCTCGATGGGCGGGGCGGTGAACTACGTGGCCAACATCGCCGATACCGGCGCCTTCGATGCCGCTGCCGAAGCGACCGTCAGCCAGACCCGCAACGCTGACGTGGGCTTTGCCGGCAAGGCAATGGTGAATGTGCCGATCAAGCAGGACCTGCTGGCGGTGCGTGCGGTGGCGCAGTACCGCGACGATCCCGGCTTCATCGACAACATCGGCACCGGCAGGGACGGCGCCAACAGCAGCACGCTTGATGGTGGCCGGCTGTCGCTGGTGCTGACCCCGAACGAGGGCACCACCCTGACCTGGCTGAGCCTGCTGCAGAACACCGACACCGATGACAACAGTTACCAGATTGCCGGACTGGGTGACCTCACGCGCCGCACCGCGCTGCCCGAGTACACCCATACAAAGGTGGCCGTGCACAGCGCGCGGTTGGACCAGGACCTGGGCTTTGCCGACCTGACCGCGCTGCTGGCCTACCAGAAAAAGAAACAGGACTGGCGCTTCGACTACACGCCGGTGCGTGCGGCCTACAACGCCGACCTGGGCCTGGACCTGACCGCGCCGCTGTACATCGCCTCCGGCGGTGAAAGCACCGGCAAGACCATCGAGCTGCGCCTGTCTTCCAAGCCGGGTGGCCGCATCGACTGGCTGGTGGGTGGCATGTACTTCGATTCGGACAAGAGCCTGCACGAGCAGCTGGGCGCGGAAGGTGCGGCAGCCGCGTTCGACCGTTCGCCGTTGTTCGGCCCCGGCAGTGGCGCGGTGATCGCGCCGGACGGGCAGATCTTCAACGGCTTCCTGACCGACCTGTCCGGCTCGGAAGCGGCGCTGTTCGGCGAAGGCAGCGTGCACTTCAACGAGCAGTGGAAGCTGACCGTCGGCGGCCGCCTGTTCCGCAACAAGGTGCGCACGGTCAGCACCCAGGTGGGCTTCTCGACCTGGCCGGGCGCGCCCAAGGTGTCGACCCAGGAGACCAAGGAAGACGGCTTCAATCCGAAGGTCTCCCTGACCTGGCAGGTGAACCCGGACGTGATGGTCTACGGCCTGGTGTCCGAGGGCTTCCGCTTCGGCGAGCCCAACACCGCCGGACTCAGCGCCTACCCGGTCCCGTCCGGGTCGAAGAGTGACAGCCTGGTCAACTACGAGCTGGGTACGCGCACCAGCTGGGCCGGCGGGCGCCTGCTGCTGGATGCCACGCTGTTCTACGTGGACTGGAAGGACATCCAGCTGCGGCTGCAGACGCCGGACCTGTTCAACTACGCCAGCAATGGCGGCAAGGCCTACAGCCGTGGCGTGGAACTGTCCGCCACCTGGCGCCCGGTCGACGCCTTCGAATGGCAGGCATCGACCACCTGGCAGCGCGCCCGCCTGGATGAGGATCTGTTCATCCTGTACTACGGCACCGCGCCGAAGGGATCTCAGCTGCCGGGCTCGGCCGACTGGACGGTGAGCAACCTGCTCAGCTGGCACTTCGATGCGCGTTTCTCGCCGACGCTGTCGCTGTCACACCAGTACGTGGGCGGTGGCATCAGCGACCTGAACTCGGCCGTGCCGGGCATCACGCCCAACCGCCAGGGCAACTACAACCTGTTCGACCTGCGCTACCGCATGACCTTCGGCAACACCGATGTCACCCTGTTCGGCAGCAACCTGACCGACAAGCGAGGCATCACCCGCAGCGTGACCGAAACCAACGGCATCGGCGAAGGCCTGGTGCGGCCGCGCACCGTCGGCGTCACCGTGCACTGGCGTTACTGAGACGATGGACGGGAGCGGCCGCGTGCAGCAACGTTCAATCGGGCGCTGGCAACTGGCAGCGCGGCGCAAATCGCTGGAGGCGGTGGTGGCCGACGGCGAGCGCGCCGGCCTGCAGCGCCGGCTGGGTGCCGGCAGCCTGCTGGTGCTGGGCATCGCCAACATCCTCGGCGCCGGCATCTATGTGGTGACCGGCACTGCCGCGGCCAGTTTCGCCGGCCCGGCGGTGGTGCTGGCCTTCGTGCTGGCGGCGCTGGCCTGCGGCTTCACCGGGTTGTGCTATGCCGAACTGTCATCGGTCATCCCGGTGTCCGGCTCAGCGTATTCGTACTGCCAGGTGACGCTGGGCGAAGGCGCGGCATGGGCGCTGGCGTGGATGGTGATCCTGGAATACCTGCTGGCCGCCGCCGCGGTGGCCGCCGGCTTTGCCGGTTACCTCACCAGCCTGCTGGGCGATCTGCACGTGGCCGTGCCGCTGGGGCTGGCGGTGTCCAGCGTGACCGCCACCGCGCAGGGCGGGCATACCGTGCTGTCCTTCAGCGGCGGCATCAATGCGGTGGCAGCGCTGGCGGTGCTGGCCGCTGCCGCCGTGCAGATTGCCGGGGTGGGGCGCTCGGCACTGGCCAACCTGGTGCTGGTGCTGATCAAGATCGCGGTGCTGCTGGCCTTCATCGCAGTCGGTTCGCAGTTCATCGACGCTGCGCACTGGCAGCCGTTCCTGCCGGCCAACGAGGGCGGCTTCGCCTACGGCTGGCCCGGCGTGCTGCGTGCAGCGGCCATGCTGTTCTTTGCCTACCTGGGCTTTGAGACTGTCTCGATGGCCGCCGCCGAAGCGCGCCAGCCACGGCGTGACGTGCCGGTGGGCATCCTCGGCTCGCTGGTGGTGTGCACCGTGCTGTACGTGGCGGCCGGTGCTGTACTGACCGGGCTGGTGCCGTTCCGCGAGCTGGGCGTGCCGGACCCGGTTGCGCTGGCGGTGGACCGCATCGGCTGGCCGGGGTTTGCGGTGCTGATCAAGATCGGCGCGCTGACCGGGCTGGGCTCGGTGCTGCTGGCCAACGCCTACGGCGCCTCACGCATCAGCCTGAGCATCGCGCGCGATGGCCTGCTGCCGGCGTTCTTCACCCGCGTGCACCCCACGCTCGGCACACCGTGGCTGGCCAGCGTGGCATTCGGCAGCGCCAGTGCACTGCTGGCCGCGCTGCTGCCGATCAGCATCCTGGGCGACCTGATCTGCCTGGGCATCGCCTCGGCGTTCATCGTGGTGTGCATCGCGGTGATGTGGCTGCGCTCCACCCGTCCAGAGCTGCGTGGCGGCTTCCGCGTGCCACTGGGCGGGGTCTGGATCGGCGGCGTGTGGCTGGGCGTTGTACCGGTGCTGGGCATCGTGATGTGCGTGGCGATGATGGTGCCGGTGCTGGGCGACATGTTGGCCCAGGTCCGCCGCGGCGATGTGCTGCCGGCCAGCATCCTGCTGGTTTACGTGCTGGCCGGTGCGGCCATCTATGTCTTCTACGGGCAGCGCCGTGCGCGCCGCCGGCTTCAGGAACCCATGGCATGACCCTTGATGATTTTCCGCTGGCCCAGGCACTGCAGCTGGGCCATCTGGATGCGCACGACCAGCACGCGCTGGTGCGTGCCGGCGAACTCTCACCGCGCGAACTGGTTGCTGCGGCACTCACGCGCGTGCGCCACCTGGACCCGATGCTGGGCGCACTCAGCCATGTCGATGCCGATGCGGCGCTGGAGCACGCATCGCGCGTGCGCCGCGATGCACCCATGGCCGGCGTGGCGTGGCTGCCGAAGGATTCACTGCGCTACCCGGGCATGCCCACGCGTGGCGGTTCACGCTCGCGCAGCGCGGTGCCGGCGCTGGATGCGCTGCCGTTCGCGCAGCGCTTCGATGCGGCTGGGCTGGTGGCCATCGGCAAGAGTGCCATGCCCGAGTTCGGCCTGATGGGATCGACCGAGCCGCTGCTCGGGCCGGTCACCCGCAACCCGTGGCACCCCGCGTACTCGCCCGGTGGCTCCAGTGGCGGGGCCGGCGCGGCGCTGGCCGCGGGCATCGTGCCGCTGGCGCATGGCAGTGATGGCGCCGGTTCCATCCGCATTCCGGCGTCGGCCTGTGGCGTGGTCGGGCTGAAGCCGGGGCGCGGCGGCACGGTGATGGTGCGCGGACGGCATGCCATTGAAGACCTGATCGTGGCCGACAGCCTGATGTCGCGCAGCGTGCGCGATACCGCGTGGGCGTTCAGTGCGGCCCATCCCCGCGCCGGGCTGGACCCGCGCGGTTGGTTGCAGCCGCCGCGCCGGCTGCGCATCGGCGTCATCAGTGAATCGTTGCCGGGGTTGGCACCGGATCCGGCGGTGGCGGCCGTGCTGGAGCAGACCGTGCAGCTGTGCGCGGCGCTGGGCCATGCAGTGGAGGCCACCACCTACCCGCTGCCGGGCCGTGAGGTCTGGCAGGCCCTCTACACCCTGTGGTCGCGGTTGGGGCTGGATGCGGTCGAACTGGCGGTGGCACAGGGCGGCGATGACTTCGCGGCACATGCACTGGAACCATGGACGCACGGCCTGGCGCGTTTCCACCGCCAGCACTGTGGCGTGCCCGAGCTGGAGCAGGCCTATGCGGTGCTGGCGGCACTGCCAGCGGCATTCAACCAGTTCCACCAGCACTACGACGTGCTGCTGACCCCGACCGTGCGCACCTTGCCGCCGCCGCTGGGCGCACTCGCCCCGGACCGCGACTTCGACTCGCTGCTGCCAGCCATGTTCGAGTGGATCAGCTATACGCCACTGCAGAACCTGGCCGGCACGCCGGCCATCTCGCTGCCGGTGGGCCACCGTGACGGCTTGCCGGTGGGCATGCAGTTTGCCGCCGACCGCGGGCAGGAGCCCCTGCTGCTGCAGCTGGCCGCCGAACTTGAACAGGCCGCGCCATGGCGCGACCGCTGGCCTGCGGTGTCCGTGGCCAGCGCACTGGACCAACCCCACTGATGGAGCTCTACTGATGGGCCATGCCCGCGACAGCCGCTACGCCGCCCGCAACCAGGACGACGTGCTGCATCTGCTAGCCAGCCAACCCTTCGCCTGGCTGGTGTCCACCGGCGGCGACGATGCGGCCTTCACCCCTCTGCCGCTGCGTGCCGAGTGCGATGCACACGGCCGGCTGGTGGCCCTGCGCGGCCACCTGGCCAAGCGTAACCCGCACGTGGCACGGCTGCAGCGCGACGGCCGCGCACAGGCGCTGCTGATGGGGCCGCATGCCTACGTCTCGCCCAGCTGGCTGGATGACCGCACCCAGGCGCCGAGCTGGAACTATGCTGCGGCGATGTTCGAGCTGGATGTTGCTGTCAGTACGCAGGACGCGGACATCCGCAACGAGCTGGATGCGCTGATCACGCAGATGGAAGCTGGCCGTGCCAAGGCGTGGTCGCTGCAGGAAATGGGCGAGCGCTATGCGCGGCTGGCCAGCGGCGTGGTGGCGCTGCGCGGTGAGGTGCGCGAGGTGCGCGCCACCTTCAAGCTGGGCCAGGACGAAGCGCGGCACGACTTCGCGCAGCTGCTGGCCGGCCTGCAGGCCGGTGGCGAGCACGCGCTGGCGGACTGGATGATCGACTTCGCCGCCGGCCGCGGGGAGGACGCATGAGCCGCAGCCTGGATGCGCTGGACCCGCAGATCCGCCGCTTCATCGAAGATGTCTGCAACGAAGGTGCGCGCCTGCGCGCCGGACGCACGCTGGACTGGCCGCAGCGCCGGGTGATTGCCGCACAGGCGCGTGCGCCCTGGCGCGAGGGCGGCCCGCGCATGCGCGACAGCGTGGATGTGCCGCTGGACTCCGCGTACGGGCCGTTCCAGCTGCGCGTGCTGAACCCGCAGCAGCAGCCGGCCGCGCCGTCGCCCGCCCTGGTCTATCTGCACGGCGGCGGCTGGTGCATGTTCGGGCTGGATACGCATGACCGCCTGCTGCGCGAATACGCTGATCGCGCGCAGCTGCCGGTGGTGGCCATCGATTACAGCCTGGCACCCGAGCACCCGTACCCGGCAGCGCTGGACCAGGCGGTGATCGCGCTGCAGTGGCTGCGCAGCGAAGGCGCGCGCTTCGGCATCGATGGCCAGCGGCTGGCGCTGGGCGGTGATTCGGCCGGTGCCAACCTGGCCGTGGCCAGCGCCCTGCGCCTGCGCGATGCCGGCGATCCCGGTTGCATACAGGCGCTGGTACTGAACTACGGTGCATGGACACCGCAGTTGTCCGAACAGGCGCGGCAGCAGCTGGGCCAGCCGCAGGACATGCTCAGCGGGGCGGAAATGGATGAGTTCTGGGCCGCCTACCTTGGCGCGGATGCGCAGGCCGTGGCCGGTCCGCTGTCGGCGCCGCTGCATGCCGCGCTGCACGGGCTGCCGCCTGCGCTGCTGCTGTGGGGCGACCGCGACGTGCTGGCCGAGCAGAACCAGGCGATGGTGCAGCGCCTGCGCGATGCTGGGGTAACGGTCGACAGCCAGGTCTATCCCGGCGCGCCGCACAGTTTCATCGAAGCCATGGCGGTGTCCGCACTGGCAAACGATGCCATCGGCCGTGGCGCCGAATGGGTGCGCCAGCATCTGCTGTCGCCTGCCACACAAGGGAACCCTGCATGAGCCTGTTGTTGAACCGGATGTGGTGCGCCTGCCTGTGCGTGGCGGTCGCACTGCCATCGCTGGCTGCCGCCCCGGCGGCGCCGGTGCTGCCGACCCCGCAGGCGATCATGGCGCTGAAGGTGGTGGGCGACCCGCAGATCAGCCCGGACGGCAGCCGCATCGCCTATACGGTCGGCACGCCACAGCCGCAGGGCAAGCCGCCGCGCAGCCGCATCTGGTGGGTACCGGCCAGTGGCAAGGCAACCGCGAAGGAACTGCCCGCCGCAGACACTGCCAGCGAAGAGCATCCACGCTGGAGCGCCGATGGCCGCTACCTGGACTTCATCTCCACCCGCGCGCTGCCGGCCGACGTGGAGCATGCCTCGCTGGGCAGCGCGCAGGTCTGGCGCGTGGATGCGCAGGGCGGTGCGCCGCAGCTGCTGACCCGTGCAGAGGGCGATGTCAGCGCTTTCGAGGTATCACGTGATGGTACGCGCATCGCCTATCTGTCGGCCGATGTCCCCGATGCGGCCACCACCGCAGCCGGCGAGGCCAGGGACGATGCGCGGCGCGTGGACCATCCCACCACGTTCAGCCGCGTCTGGCTGCGCGATCTGCGCAGCGGCCAGACCCGCGTGCTGAGCGCGCCCGGGCGGCAGGTGCATGACCTGGCGTGGTCGCCGGACGGGCGCACGCTGGCGCTGCGCGTTTCGCAGGGCACCACGCTGAATGACTTCTGGTACCGCTCGCAGGTGGTGCTGGTGGATGCCGGCAGCGGTGCGCAGCAGGCCGAGCTGGAACCGCGAGCGTCGGCGCATCCGCTGCAGTGGTCGCCCGACGGTACGCGGTTGCTGTACGGCCACCTCGGCGAGCACGGCATGACCGCCGACATCACCGTGCATGCCATCGGCAGCGGCCAGCGCACGGTGCTGGGGGCGGACTGGAACGGTACGCTGTGGCTGGCGCGCTGGCAGGACGACGGGCACCTGCTGGGGCTGGGCCAGCGCGGCGTGCGCGGTGCCTTCCTGCGCCTGGATGCAGCCAATGGCCGCTGGACGGAACTGGCGCGGCCGCAGATTCCCTTCGCCGCGTTCACCACCACGCGCAGCGGGCGCAGCGCCTACCTGGGCATCGGCAACAGCCAGCCGGCGGAAGTCTGGCTGCAGCAGGGCGCAACGCTGGCGGTGCGCAGCGACCACCACCCGGAAGTTGCGGGCTGGGCACATGGCAACGTGCGTGAACTGGCGTGGACCTCCTCGCGTGATGGCCTGCCGATCACCGGCCTGCTGGTCACGCCGCCCGGCTGGAAGCCCGGCACGCCGCTGCCGACGCTGGTGCAGGGCCATGGCGGTCCGGCATGGGCGTGGTGGTCGGGGTGGCTGGGTTCCTGGCACGACTGGGCGCAGCTGCTGTCCACGCACGGCTATGCGGTGTTCCTGCCCAACCCGCGCGGCTCCGAAGGCGGCGGCCGCGCGTTCGCCGAGCGGGCGCGCAACGATTGGGGCGGCGGTGATTTCCAGGACATCCTCGACGGCGTGGACCTGCTGGAGAAGGAAGGCGTCGTCGATCCGCAGCGGCTGGCGATCGGGGGCTGGAGCTATGGCGGCTACATGGCGGCCTGGGCGGTGGCGAACAGCCCGCGCTTCAAGACCGCGATCGTCGGGGCCGGGGTCATCGACATCGGTGCGATGGCGCTGACCACCGATACGCCGGATTACCTGCCCGGCTACTTTGGCGATCCGCTGCGCAACCGCAGCGTCTACGACCAGCATTCGCCGATCCGCCATGCCAGCAACATCCGCGTGCCGGTGCTGATCCTGCACGGCGAACAGGACAAGCGCGTGCCGCTGTCGCAGGGCGAGATGCTGTACCGCGCGCTGCGCTTCAATGGCACGCCGGTGGAGATGGTGACGTACCCGCGCGGGCCGCACTGGTTCTTCGAGCAGGCGCACGGCCGTGATGTCCAGCAGCGCGTGCTGGACTGGCTGGACAGCCAGCTGGGCACGGAGCCGGTGCGATGAAGGCGGCTGCCGATATCGCGTTCATCGGTGGTGGCAACATGGCGCGCTGCCTGCTGCAGGGGCTGTTGCGGCAAGGCCAGGACCCCGCGCGGATGGTGGTGGCCGATCCCTTGCCGGGCATCCGCGAGGGCCTGTCTGCCGAGCTCGGCGTGCAGGTGGTGGAACAGGCCACGCAGGCGGCGCAGCGGGCACCGCTGTGGGTGCTGGCAGTGAAGCCACAGGCCGCCGAAGCAGTGTGCCGCGCGCTGGCCGCCACGGCCGCTGCGGTCTCGCCGCAGGTGGTGTCGATCATGGCCGGCGTTACCCACGCCCGGCTGCAGCAGTGGCTGGGCATCGATGTCAGTGTGCGCAGCATGCCCAACCAGCCTGCAGCGATCGGCGCGGGCATCACCGCACTGCATGCCGGCGGTGCGCTGCCTGACGCGGCAGGTGCACAGGTGGAAGCGCTGTTCCGTGGCTGCGGGACGACCGTGTGGCTGGGCGACGAAGCGCAGATGGACACGGCGACGGCGGTGGCTGGCAGTGGCCCGGCGTATCTGTACCTGCTGGCCGAAGCCCTGCAGCGGGCCGCCGAAGTGCGCGGCCTGCCGGCCGACAGCAGCCGGCAGCTGGCCCAGCAGACGCTGCTGGGCGCAGCGCGCATGCTGGAGGCCTCTGCCACGACACCTGCGCAGCTGCGGGCGCAGGTGACGTCTCCCGGCGGAACCACGCAGGCCGCGCTGGCGGTGCTGGCCGAGGGCGGCTGGCCAGCAATGCTGGACGCGGCCGTCGCAGCGGCCCAGGCCCGCGCGCAGGCCATGGCCGCATCAGGTGGCTGAGCTGCGCAGCATCATGGCTGGCGTCGTTTCCCCTCAGGCCAACGACAGCAGGAACAGCCCGTAAGGCAGATCATGGTCCAGCCACTGATCCTCCACGCTCCAGCCGGCACATTCTGCGATCGCCGCCAGGCGCTGGGGCGTGAATTTGTGGGAGCTCTCGGTGTGCAGTCCTTCGCCAAGTGCGAAGTGAAAAGGATGGCCTGCAATCCGTACCGCCTGCTCGCGGCGGCTGACCAGCCACATCTCCATGCGGGACTCGCTGGCATTCCAATGCGCACGGTGCAGGAATGCACCCGGATCGAAGTTGGCGCCCAGTTCGTCGTTGATCCGCACCAGCAGATTGCGGTTGAAGGCTGCGGTGATGCCGGCGGCATCGTCGTACGCAGCCAACAGCGTTTCTTTGTCCTTTACCAGATCCACGCCGATCAGAAGCTGGGCGCCCGACCCCAGGAGGTTGCGCAGATGCGACAGCAGCGCGACCGATTCCCCGGGGCTGAAATTGCCCAGCGTAGACCCCGGGAAGAAGCCCAGCCGCGCATGTCCATCAGCGAGCCCGGGCAGGGTGACGGCCTGGGTGAAGTCGCCTGCCAGTGCGGCCAGTTGCAGATGGGGATAGTCACGTGCGATGGCCGCACCCGCCTGCGCAAGCGCGGACGTGCTGATGTCGATGGGTACGTAAGCGCCGAGGTGCGGTGAAGCATCCAGAAGGACGCGTGTTTTCAGGCTGGCGCCGCTGCCGAACTCTACGAGCACGGTTCCGGGTTCGATGTGGCGGGCGATGTCGGCCGCCGAAGACCGCAGGAGGGCCAGTTCGGTGCGGGTAAGGTAGTACTCGGGCGTGGCGCAGATCGCCTCGAACAAGCGCGAGCCTTCTTCGTCGTAGAAGTATTTGGCCGGCACATTTTTCGGGGTCGCCGAGAAACCACGAAGCACGTCATCGAGGAACGCATTTGACGTTGCGGGCACGGCAGGATCGTTGTCGCGTGCCAGGCGCACGCCACTGAACATCCAGCGCTGGGCAGGCGCAAAGAAATTGCGGTAGCTCGCCCTTGCGTGTCCGGGAGGGGTGATCGAGGAACCACCGCGCAGGACCATCTGGCCTGCCATGAACTTGCCGTTGTACTCGCCCACGGTTCCAGGCGGCGCGCGGAAGCCGGGGTAGGCATGGTAGGCGCTGCAGGTCCATTGCCATGCCTGGTCGTAGAGGCCGCCCAGGTTGGGCAGCGTCGTCGCAGCGTGCTCCCACTCGGCTTCGCTTGGCAGGCGCGCACCGGCCCAGCGAGCGTAGGCGTCAGCCTCGTAGTAGCTCACGTGGCGCACGGGGGCGTGTGGATCCAATGGGGTGCGGCCCTGCAGCGTCAGGGTGCTCCAGTGGTCGCCTTCATCGCGCCAGTAGAGCGGTGCCTGCCAGCCCTGCGCTTGCGCGGTTGCCCAGCCATCGGCCAGCCAAAGCAGAGGCCGCCGGTAGCCGCCATCGGCCATGAAGGCCAACCATTCCTCATTGCTGACCAGGCGATCGGCAAGCGCGAAGGAGGGCAGGAAGACCGTGTGGCGCGGCATTTCATTGTCGAACGCGAAGTCGTCGCCCGTCGCGCCGATGTTCACCAGCCCCCCGGCGGTGTCGGCCCATTGCATAGGCGCGGCAGGCTGCGCGCGGGAGGGGAGTTCCGGTCGATACGCAGGCGACAGCGCCGATCGGGAGAACAGGTGCAGCACGTCCATGAGGATCAGTTCCTGATGCTGTTCCTCATGTGCCAGGCCAAGCTCGACCAGTCCGGTGCAGGCCGCCGGCAACGCGTGAAGCAGCCGGTCCATTGCAGCATCGACATGGGCGCGATACGCCAGTACATCGTGGGCGGAGGGGCGTGTCATCAGGCCGCGTTCTGCACGCGGCAGCCGGGGGCCGGCGCCTTCGTAGTACGAGTTGAAGAGGTAGCCGAACGTTGGATCAAACGCAGCGTACCCCGGCAGGTGCGGCGCCAGCAGGAACGTTTCGAAGAACCAGCTGGTATGTGCCAGATGCCACTTGGTCGGGCTGGCATCCGGCATGGATTGGGCCGCCTGGTCTTCCACGCTCAGCGGGACGGCCAGAGCGACGCTGTGCGCACGTACAACACGATAGCGACGGCGTAGATGGCTCACAGACTCAGCCCGATTTGACGGCCGAACGTGCGCGCGCATTCTTGATGGTCACCCAGATGGCCGAGAGCAGGAAATAGAACGCGCCCAGGCCGGCGTAGGGGGCCACCGTGGTGACATCCAGGGCGATGCCACTGCTGGCCTGCTTGAAGAAGAACGCGCCGGCGGCCGCCGATTGTGCGCCACTGAGGATCATGACCCACTGGCCACCTGCGCTCTTCCAGCGACGCACCGCGGTAGCCAGTTGCAGCAGGCCGGAGAGGATCGCCCAGACACCGAAGACCTTGATCGTGGCGACCATGCCGGAAGTGAGGGCAACGCCGATGGCAATGGCAGTTACCACGCTGACGATGAAGTTGAACATCTGCGTGCCGTTCGCACCCAAGCCACCGGTGCGGCGGGCATCGATGTAGTTCGCCAGCGCATCCCATGCCGGGTACAGCACCAGCAGCACCGCACCTACGGCTGCGTTCTGCCGGCCAACCACAACGGCCAAGGCGATCCACGCAATGGATACGCCTGCGCGCAGGAAGTAGTAGCGCTGGAGCCAGGCACTTGCCGGGGAAACGGAAGGGGCGGTGGCAGTCATGAAATTCTCCGGATTCGAAAGGAAGAAACGTGGGTGGGCGGAAGTCTATCTACCAATAGGTAGGCCAACGACGTGCATGCTTGCCTACCAGTAGGTAGGTCGTCAATCAGTTTCCGTCAGGGCTCCGCGCCGGGTTGCCTTCTGTTCATTTCCTGGGCTTCAGCGGGGCGCCGGGTGGCTTTGGAAGTGCTCGATGACCCACTGTTCGCAGAGTGCCCACAGGCTCGGCGCGCCTTCGCGGATGACCGGACCATAGCGCTCGAGCACTTGTTCCATGGAGACGCCATTCTCCGTCCAGGTCCCGCCGCCTGCGAATATGTTCGCCAGCAGGGGTTGGAAGCGATCCAACGCCTTTGCAAACCTGGCGTCGGCGCTGCGCGCGCTTTCGAATTCATGCCACAGCGCCAACATGTCCTCGCCCTGTGGCTGCGGCAGCATGCCGAAAAGCCGCTGGGCGGCAACGGCCTCCAGCTGCGCCTGATGGGCGGCACTGGTGCCGCCATGGATGGGCATGTCACCCACGTCGATCTCGACGATGTCGTGCAGCAGAAGCATGGTCAGCACGCGTTGCACATCGACCGCTTCCGCGGCGTGCTCAACCAGCACCAGTGCGTACATCGCCAAGTGCCAGGAATGTTCGGCCGAGTTCTCACGCCGGCTGCGGTCGAGCAGGGGAGACTGGCGAACCACGCTCTTCAGCTGGTCGATCTCGCGAAGGAAGGCTATCTGCTTCTGCAGTGTCGTCGCCATGGAGCACGCTTCCCGTGGGGTCGAAGGGGATCAGGCGGCCGGGGCCAGGCGATCAAGCGACACCCGGACCAGGGACTCGAACGCCGCCGGTTCGCCCAGGCCACGCGCGGCGAGCATCGCACCATGTACCGCGGCCATGAAGGTGCGGGCTTCCACCTGTGGCGTCGCATGCAGCTGCAGCTGGCCCCGGGAGAGGCCCCGCGTCATCGTCGAGGTGAGCCACTGGCTCAGGTCATCGAAATGCCCGCGCACCTCGGCCGCGACTTCGGGCGGCAGCGTGGGCAGCTCGGCGGCCAGCATCGCGCCGATGCAGAACGAGGACGTGCCGCCCAGGATGCAGCTGGACCAGTAGTCCGAATAGGCGGTCAGCTCGCCCAGTGGGTTGTCCAGTTGGCCTTCCAGCAGCGCCAGGCCGGCACGGGCTTCGGCGCGGTAGCGCGCCACGACCTCCCGGACCAGATCGACCTTGGTGGGGAAGTGGTGGTGGATGCTGGCCTTGCTGATGTTTACCTGCGCTGCGATGTCTGCATAGCTGAAACTGTTGTAGCCGCCAGACTCGAGCAGAATACGGGTGTAGGCGACGATCTCGGCAGCTTTCGGCGAGAGCTCGGTATCCATGAGGCACCTGAAGGTCCAAAGTATCAATCTACCAGTTGATAGGCTTTGGCGCAACGGACCCGTTCAGCGCTCATTCGATGGGCGGTAGGTGCCGAACCGGATCTGCACAGCCCCCTCCACCACATTGACCACGCCGATCTCCTGCGGGCCGATCTCTACAACGGCGGGCCAGGAGTGGCGGAAGCCGAGTGGCCATGCAGGCGGGCGGATCGTCTTCCACGTAGTGCCGGCGTCCTCGCTTGCGCTGACCTCGTTGAGGCAGGAAGTCACGAACATTGCGCCGCTGGCGGTACTCATCACATGCGGGCCGCACTTCTGGTCGGCGAGGGGCGTGCCCAGGCCGACCGGCCACGTGCGGCCGTCCGCTGACGTTTTGTACGACACCGGGCATTGAGGATCGTCGCCGCAGGTTTCCAGCACCATCAGGTAACCGCCGCCCGGGCGAGCCGAGATGACCGGCATGCCGGGCCGCAGGCGGCCTCCGCCAGGCTGTTCGGCAATGGTCGCCGCTGCAGACCAGGTGCGGCCACCGTCGTTGGATATGCGCTGCGACACCACCTGGTTGTAGGAGGGTTTTTCGTCGGCGCGGGTTTCATCGGCATAGACCACCGACAGGCTGCCATCCTGCAGCGGCGTCAGCACGGGTTCCCACACACCGCGGTCCTTGCGCCCGCGCGGCGTTTCGTTGGCGGTAATGGTGCTGAGGAAATGCCACTGCCGGCCCTGGTCATCGCTGGCATACAGGTTGAGGCGGTACGAGCGGCGGTCGATCAGCGAGCGCATGGCCAGCAGCACCCGGCCATCGGGCATCACGCGCAGTTCGCCGTTGTCGAGCAGCCGCCCGGGCTCGGACACGCTGGACAAGGGCGCCCACGTGCGCGCGTTGTCATCACTGACCAGCAGCTGCAGCGTGGTCGGGCGGCCCTTGGGATAGTGGGTGGTTACGGCCAGCCAGCGCCCGTCGGGCAGCCGGGCCAGACGGCCCCAACCGGCATTGGCAGCGTCAACCGTCAGCGTGTCTCCCCACTCCACGGTGGTTGCAGTGGCAGGCTGGGCGGCGAAAAGCAGCGCAGCGAAGCCCAGTGCAAGGCCGCTGCGTCGCAGCGGGCGGGCCAGAGCGTCCATCGGGGACATTTTCATCAGGCGCATGTTGGTCACCAGTAGGTTGCGTACAGCGCGACAAGGATGGCCACCACGGCCAACGAGGCAACGTTGAACGAAGGCGCGGTCGCGAAGCCCACGTCATCGGTCCGGATGCGGTCACGATCACCGCGTGCACGGGTGGCCAGCGCCACGCCGACGCCCAGCAGCAGCGTGGCCAGGAACACCACGCCCATGCGGTCCATGAAGGGCAGCAGCGGCCACAGCAGCTTGAACGCCAGCGACAGCACGAACGAACCGATGGCTGCCGCCAGCGCGCCGGCTTCATTGGCGCGCTTCCAGAACAGGCCCAGCAGGAAGATCACCACGATGCCCGGAGTGAAGAATCCGGTGAACTCCTGGATGTACTGGAAGCCCTGGTCGAAGCTGCCCAGCAGCGGCCGCGCGGTCAGCAGGGCCACGATGATCGAAACGGTGGCCGCCAGCCGGCCGACCCGGACCAGCTTGGCCTGCGGTGCGTCCGGCGCGCGCTTGGCGTAGAAATCCAGGGTGAAGATGGTGGCCACCGAATTGATCTTGGACGCCAGCGAAGCGACGATGGCGGCGATCAGGGCAGCGAACACCAGGCCGAGAATGCCACTGGGCAGCAGCCCCAGCATGGTCGGGTAGGCGGCATCAGGGCGTTCCAGGTTGGGCGCCAGCATCACCGCGGCAATGCCCGGCACCACCACGATGGCCGGCAGCAGCAGCTTGAGGAAGGCTGCGAACACCACCCCCTTCTGCGCTTCCTGCAGATTCTTCGCGGCCAGCGCCCGCTGGATGATGTACTGGTTGAAGCCCCAGTAGCTCAGGTTGGCGATCCACATGCCGCCCAGCAGCACCGACAGGCCGGGGAGATCCTTGTAGAACGGATTGTCCTTGCTCAGGATCATCTCGAACCGTTCCGGGTGCGCCTGCCACAGCTGCATGAAGCCATCGCTGACACTGCCGTCGCCGATCTTGCCCAGCGTGATGAACGTTACCAGCAGGCCGCCCAGCACCAGCAGGCAGACCTGCACGATGTCGGTCAGTGCAACCGCCTTCAGGCCACCGTACAGCTGGTACAGCAGCGCGAATGCGCCCAGCAGCACCAGCGCCACGTTCTGGTCCAGGCCGGCCACGCCGGCAATGGCGATCGAGCCCAGCCAAAGGATCGACGTCAGGTTGACGAATACGTACAGCCCCAGCCAGAACACCGCCATCAACGTGCGGATGCGGTTGCCGTACCGTTCCTCGAGGAACTGCGGCATGGTGGTGATGCCATTGCGCAGGAAGATCGGCAGGAACCACTTGCCCACGATCAGCAGGGTCAGTGCCGCCATCCACTCATACGAGGCGATGGCCAGGCCGATGGCGTAGCCGGAGCCGGACATGCCGATGATCTGTTCTGCCGAAATATTGGCCGCGATCAGCGAGGCACCGATCGCCCACCAGGGCAGGCTGCGGCTGGCCAGGAAGTAGTCCTGGGCCGATTTCTGTTGCCCGGCCTTCTCGCGCGACACCCACTGCGCAAGGATGAAGATGCCGGCCAGGTAAGCCAGGACGATGCAGATATCGAGGGTGGAAAGGCTCATGGAATCTCCGCGGGTGGTCCGCGCTGTCAGCGGGGCGGCAGGTGGTCGGGGTTGCCGGCGAACCGGGGCTCGGGAAGGCCGGCGATGCCGGCATCGATGGCGAACAGATGGCCGGCCAGCGGCTCGCGGAAATGCTGGGCCGGGTCCAGCCCGTCCAGCGCGCTGGTGACGAACAACGTCCGCAGGTCGCTGCCGCCGAAGGCGGGCCGGGTCGGCTGGCTGGCCGGCACGCGGATGACGCAGTCCTCGCGGCCATCGGGCAGGTAGCGGACGATCCGCGATGCACCCCAGCGTGCATTCCACAGGCCGCCCTCTGCATCGACCGCGCTGCCGTCCGGCTCGCCGGCCTCATCACGCAGGTCGGCAAACACCTGCACCGGGCCGAGCGTGTCGCCATAGCGGCAGCACCACAGCAGCTTCTGCTGCGAGTCGCAGAAGTACAGGGTGTCACCGCGCGGGCTGAAGGCCACGCTGTTGGAGATCGCAACCGCTGGCAGGGCAAGACGCTCCAGCCGCAGATCGGCGTGCAGCCGGTAGAACGGCGCCACGGCCTGCTTCAGGCCGACGGCCGGTTCGTGCAGCATGCCGAACACGAAGCGGCCCTGGCGGTCGCACGCGCCGTCGTTGGCGCGGGTCTGTGCGACCTCGTCCAGCCGGTGCAGTTCGCGCAGTTCGTTGCGCCCGGGATGGAAGAATGCCAGCCGCGTTGCCAGCGCCAGCAGGAGCCAGCCCTCCGCCTCGCACAAGGCCACCGATGCCAGGCGTTCGGGCATCGCCCACTGGTCCACCGCAGCGGTAGCTGGATGGTAGCGCCACAGCCGGGACTGGACGATGTCGGTCCAGTACACCGCCTGCTCGCGTTCGCACCACACGACGCCTTCGCCCAGCGTATTGGCGGACGCCACCGCGGGAGTCAGGGCTGCATTCACACCCAGCCTCCATCCACGATGAAATCCTGCCCCGTACACATGCGGCTGTCGTCGGCCGCAAGAAACAGCGCTGCACGGGCAAGGTCATCCTCACGCAGGTAACCGGGCAGGCACTGCGCGCGGCGCAGCTGTGCCTCGCCTTCCTCATCCAGCCACAGCCGCTGCTGCTTTTCGGTGATCACCCAGCCCGGCACCAGCGCGTTGATACGGATGCGGTCCTGGCCCAGTTCCCGCGCGAGGCCGTTGACCAGGCCGTGTACGGCCGACTTGGCCATGGCGTACATCGGGTAGCCGCTGTTCTTGATCATCCAGCCGGTGGAGCCCAGGCAGATGATCGAGCCGCCGCCGAGTGCGCGCATGTCCGCTGCGACGGCCTGGATGGCGAAGTACTGGTGGCGCAGGTTGACCGCGATGCTGCGCTCGAAGTCTTCGGCTCGCGTGTCGGCAAGGCTGTGGCGGGCGTCGTTGGCCGCATTGTTGACCAGCACCGAGATGGGGCCGATCTGCCGGCGGGCCTCGGCGATGGCGGCCTGGAAGGACGCAAGCGCGGTGACATCGGCATGCAGGTAGATCGGCACGTGGCGCACATCGGCCAGTGCCTGGACCAGTGCATGGCCGCTGGCATCGTCGATGTCGAGGAAGGCGACCCTGGCACCCTGCCGGGCAAAGTGCTCGACGAAGGCTGCGCCGATGCCGGTGGCACCGCCGGTCACCAGCACACTGCGACCGTCCAGGCTGGGATAGGTGGCCATGGCTGGCTGCGGAGGGAGGGGGATGGTCATGCCGCTCACCACTCGGCCACGCTGCCATCGGCATGGCGCCAGATGGGGTTGCGCCAACGATGGCCTTCGGCGGCACGCTCGTCCACGTACGCCTGACTGATCTCGATGCCCAGCCCGGGGCCATCGGGGATGCTGACGAACCCGTCCTGGTACTGGAAGGGCGTACGGTCCACCAGGTAGTCGAGCAGGTCGTTGCTGGCGTTGTAGTGGATGCCCAGGCTCTGTTCCTGGATGAAGGCGTTGTAGCAGACCGCATCCAGCTGCAGGTTGGCGGCCAGGGCGATCGGCCCCAGCGGGCAGTGCAGGGCCAGGGCCACGTCGTAGGCTTCGGCCATGGCTGCGATCTTGCGCGTTTCGGTGATGCCGCCCGAGTGCGAAGGATCCGGCTGCAGAATGTCCACGCCACCGGTCTGCAGCACGCGCTTGAAGTCGAAGCGCGAGTACAGGCGTTCGCCGAGGGCGATCGGTGCCGGCGAAAGCGCGGCGAGTTCCGGAATGGCTTCCAGGTGTTCGGAAAGCACCGGCTCCTCGATGAACATCAGGTTGAACGGGGCCAGTTCGCGCATCAGCACCTTGGCCATCGGCTTGTGCACGCGCCCATGGAAATCCACGGCCAGGCCGACATCGTTGCCGACCGCATCGCGCACGGCCTGCACGTTCTCCAGCACGCGGGTGACCTTGGCATGCGAGTCGACGAACTGCACTTCTTCGGTGGCGTTCATCTTGACCGCGGTGAAGCCCCGGGCCACGGCTTCTGCAGCCGCACGCGCCGTGTCTGCGGGGCGGTCACCGCCGATCCACGAATAGACCCGGATGCGCTCGCGGACGGGGCTGCCCAGCAGGGTGTGCACCGGTACGCCCAGTGCCTTGCCGTGGATGTCCCACAGCGCCTGGTCGATGCCGGCCAGCGCACTCATCAGGATCGGGCCGCCGCGATAGAAGCCGCCGCGGTAGAGGACGTTCCAGTGGTCCTCGATGTGGCGCGGGTCCTTGCCGATCAGGTAGTCGGAGAGTTCTTCCACAGCGGCGGCAACGGTATGTGCGCGCCCTTCGACAATGGGCTCGCCCCAGCCGCTGATGCCCGTGTCGGTGTCGATGCGCACAAAGCACCAGCGCGGCGGCACGAGGAAGGTGGTGATGGCGGTGATTTTCATGCGTGGGAGTCCGTGTTCGCCTGGTGCCAGGCGTCGATGAAGGCGCGTGCGCGGCGTGCGACCTCGGCCGCCGGGGTTCCCGGGGCATACAGCGCCGAGCCGATGCCGAAGCCGGCGGCGCCGGCGCTGCGATAGGCGGCCATGCGCTCAGGGGTGATGCCGCCCACGGGCAGCAGTGCGGTGCCCGCCGGCAATACGCTTGACCAGGCCTTCAATACGGGGGGCGGCAACTGCTCGGCAGGGAACAGCTTGAGTGCGTCGGCGCCAGCGCGCAGCGCAGCGAAGGCCTCGGTCGGGGTGGCAACGCCGGGCGTGCAGCGCATGCCCAGCGCATGTGCCGAAGCGATCACCTCGACATCGGCATGGGGCATCACCAGCAGGCGGCCGCCCGCATTGGCGACATCCTGTACCTGGCCGGTGGTCAGCACCGTGCCAGCACCGACCAGGCAACGGTCACCCAGCTGCCGGGCCAGCAGTTCGATGCTGTGCAGTGGCTGCGGTGAATTGAGCGGCACTTCCAGCAGATGGAAGCCGGCATCGGCCAGGGCCGCACCGATCGCGGGTGCTTCCTGCGGGGTGAGCCCGCGCAGGATCGCAACCAGGGGAAGGGGTTGCATCCACGCGGTACTCATCGGAAGTCCTCTATCGAACGGGTGCGCGCCTGCGCCGGCCACCCTTCAGGTTGGCCTTGGAGTCGGCAATCATGTCCAGCATGGCGGCGCGCGCCACATCGGGCTGCTTCAGCCTGATGGCGTCGTACACGTCGAAATGCCGTGGCAGGGAGTACTTGAAGTCCTTGGCCGTCTGCGCCGAGAGCAGGAAGAAGGTGCCCAGCGCCGCGTCGATGACCGAGAACAGCGAGCCCAGCAGCTCGTTGCTGGTGGCATCGAGCACGCTCTCGTGGAACGTCAGGTCGGCCTTGGCCCATGCGTCCTGGTCGGTCGCATCGGCCATCGCCTGGTACGCCTCGCCGATCCTGGCCAGCTGTGCGGGCGAGCGCCGCTGGGCTGCCAGCGCCGCGGCCGCCGGCTCGATCACTTCGCGCATCTCCACCAGCTTGTTGACGAAATCCTGGGTGGGCATCAACGCGCAGCGCCACGCCAGGATGTCGCTGTCCAGCTGCTTCCAGTGCCGTGGCTCGCGTACCCGTGACCCGGTCTTCTGGCGAGTTTCGATCAACCCTTTCGAGCCCAGTACCTTCAAGCCCTCGCGCAGCGCGGAACGGCTCACGGACAATGTCTGCGCCAGAAGTTCTTCCTTGGGCAGGAACTCGCCTGGCTGAAGTACGCCGCTGATGATCCGTTGCCCGATCTCCTGGGCGACCTGGTCGTAGAGATTGCGTACCTCGATCCGTTTCACGGGTGCCCCTCTGGCTCGGTGCGCCGCAGGCCGCGGCCACTCCTATTATCCGACAAAAGGGAAGCAGCAGGGTGTGGGGGGTGTTCATGCAGTATTCCTTCAGAGCTTGAACCGGAAGCCGATGCCCACGGTCTTGTCCTGGTAGCGGATGTCACGCGGGCGGGTGTTGCCGTTGCCCCAGTACTGGTGCAGGTTGTTGCCCAGCAGGTTGGTGGCGGAGAACACCACGGTGGTGCGCGGGGTGGCGTCGTAGCTGATCGAGAAGTCCAGCGAGCTGGCAGCCTCGACCTGGTCTTCGGTGCCGGCCACGGTGGGCTGGGTGAAGAAATCGATGTAACGGCTGCGGTATCCATACGCCAGGCGCGCCGACATGCCGAAGTTCTCGTAGAACAGCACGGCGTTGTAGTTGTTCTTGGAAACGTTCTGCAGCGGGCGGGTGGTGATCGGGCCGCCGAGGAATTCCGGCGACTTGGTGTCACCTTCGATGTAGGTGTAATTGAACTGCGCACCCAGGCCGCTCCAGGCCCCCGGCAGGAAGTCGAAGGTCTGCTGGTAGGCGAATTCCACGCCCTGCAGGTGGCCGCTGCCGGCGCTCTGCGGCGAGGACAGCTCGTAGGTTTCCCCGGCGATGTCGACGTTGGTGATGTAGTTCTGGATGTAGCCGTTGATGTCGCGGTAGAAAACGCCGGTGCTGACGTAGCCCACCGGTGAGAAGTACCACTCCAGCGAGGCGTCGTAGTTGGTCGACTTGATCGGGCTCAGGTCCGGGTTGCCGCTGCTGGCCACGCCGGCACGATTGAGCGTGCCCGGGTTCAGTGAGATCGAAGGATTCAGCGCGCCGAAGTCCGGGTAGCTCATGGTCTTGGCCGCGACCAGGCGCAGCTGCCAAGCCTCGTTGAAGTGCAGGTTCAGGCTGGCATTGGGCAGCGCCTGGGTATCTTCGGTGTTGCGGCTGATGGCGCTGTAGACGCCGCTGGCGGCATCGAACGAGTAGGCATTGAGCTCGCGCTTGATCTGCTCGGCGCGGACGCCGACCAGGCCATCCACCCGCAGGTTGCCCAGGTTGAAATCGTACTTGGCCTGCAGGTAGCCGGCCGACTTGCGCTCCTGGATGTCGAAGAAGCGCCCCGGATTCTCTGCGGCCAGGCCGTCGGCCAGCCCGTAGTAGTTGCGCAGCGCATCGGCGTTGCCGATCAGATAGTCATAGCAGGGTGTCAGGAACGGCTGGTTCAGGGCCGAGTTGCCGCGCTTGCTGCAGAAGAACGTGCCGCCCGGGATCGCGCCGGACGCAAGCAGGGCGTCGACCTGGTTGGCCGGGTTCGGCGAAGCGGTGATGTTGCCGGTGCCGGGACCGCCCGGGGGCGGGGTGCTGATCTCGACGCTGCCCTTCGCGCTGGCATTTCGGTCTGCATAGCGCAGGCCGAACTGGATGGCGGCGATCGGGCCATCGAGGAATTCGAAGCGGCCATCACCGCGCCAGCTGTTCTCCTCGCCACGCGACTCGCCCCACGTCTGGAAGAGCCCATTGAGGTAGTAGCGCGAGGAGTCGCTGGCCGGGTTGCCGGCCAGATGCCAGTTCTGGTGCTTGCCTGCCGTGCCGTCCCAGATCGTGGTGATCGGGCCGTTCATGAAGGTGTCGATGATGAAGTTCTCATCGCGGTAGTAGCCCGAGGTCCGCGACACCTCCGTGGACAGCTCCAGCTGATCCCCGCGCCACTTGAATCCAAGCGCGTTCTGGATGTCCTGGCCACGCTGCCGGTGGGCCTGGGTGCTGCTGGCGGCATAGGTGTCGCCGGTCCATTCGCCACTGCTGGCATCGCAGATGGTCTGCCCGGCCAGCGGGCCGTCAAGGCGGTTGGCATAGCAGTTGTCGCCCACCTGCAGGCGGGTGGGCTGTACCGCGCCCACCGGGAAACTGAACAAGAATGCCTGGTCGTAGTCATCGCGCACGAAGTCGTACAGGCCTTCGACATAGACCTCGGTGCGCTCGCTCGGCTTCCACTGCAGCGCGTAGTTGAAGGCACTGCGCTTGCGGTCGCCCTGGCTGTAATTGGTACCCCAGCCATTCGGCGCCGCCACCAGGTTGCCGGCGTCGGTGCGCATCGGTGTGCCGTCGTCGTTGTTCAGCACCTTGGGGAAGTCGCCCCACACCGCATCGTAGACATAGTGTTTGCCGACATAGCCGAAGTTGACCATGGCGCCGAACTGCCCAGCGTCGGTATCCCAGCGGTTGCTCAGCAGCAGGCTGGCCGACGGGTCGATGTCGCCGCCGTACTTGCTGTGCGTGCCGGTGACCGTGCCAGCAATCTCGGCACCGTCGAAATCCAGCGGCCTGCGCAGTTCGATATCAACCAGGCCGGCAATGCCGCCCAGCGGCAGGCTGGCTTCGCTGCTCTTGTAGACACTGAGGGTCTTGATTGCGGTGGCCGGCAGGTTCTGGAACGCATAGCCGCGCCCCGAGCTGCTGAAGATCTCGCGCCCGTTGAGCGTGCTCACCACATTGGGCAGGCCACGGATGACGACCCCGGTGGTCTCGCCCTGGTTGCCCTGCGCGACCTGCACGCCGGTCACGCGCTGCAGTGCATCGGCAACGCTGTTGTCCGGCAGCTTGCCGATGTCTTCGGCAACGATTGAATCGACCACCATGGCCGCTTCCTGCTTGAGCGTCTGCGCGGTCTGCAGGCTCTGGCGCAGCGCGGTCACCGTCACGGTATCAAGATCGGTGGCGGTCGGCTGCTGGGCCGTAGGTGAGGCCGGTCCGGTGGTGCGGGTGTCCTGGGCCCGGGCAAGGCCGGGCAGGGCCAGTGCGGACAGGATGGCAAGGGAAAGCAGGGTGCGGGAAGAAGAAACGGTCATGGCGGTAGCTCCGGATTCCGGAAAACAAGCGCAGGTGGGAGCTGCACCGGGCAGTGCCGGCGCAGCGGAAGATTCAGAGGGCGGGCACGGCGTTGCGCGGGGTCTTGGCCAGGCTGCGGAACAGCTCTGCCTCACGGGCGCGGTAAGGCGTTCCATCGGCCTTCAACAGGTCGTGGAACCAGACGGTGGGCTCTTCCATCGTGTACGGGCGCTGCCAGCTGTCCCACGGGAAGCGGGTCTGGATGGCGCCATCCACGAAGCCCCAGTTGATCATGCCGATGTTTTCGCGGCGGGCGATCGGCAGGATGGTGTCGACATTGGAACCGGCACCGCGGGCCAGCCACTCGGTGCAGATGAGCGGACGGCCATGTTTGCGCAGCTGCGCTACACGTGCCTTGAAGGCTTCGGGCTGCTCGTAGTTGTGGAAGGTGATCACATCGGACTGTTCCAGCTGGGTGCGCTGGATCGAGGTCAGGGAAGCGGCGCCCGGCGACCAGTCATCACCGATCCACACGCCGCTGGTCAGCGGCTGGGTCGGCTTCCTGCTCCGCGCCCATTCGAAGATCTTCGGCAGCAGCTCGGCAATGCGGGCCTGTTCGCCCTCCAGCTGCTTGTCCATGTAGTTGCCGCCGCCCGGGTTGTCCGGTTCGTTCCACAGGTCCCAGGCCAGCACGCGCTTGTCATCGGCGAAGGCGCCCACGACGCCTTCCACATAGCTGCGGAAGTGGGCGTCATTGGCCGGGTCCACCAGGGCATGGCGGCTGGGGCTCTGCACCCAGCCCGAGTTGTGCACGCCCGGAATGGGGCGGTGCTGGGGGCCGAGCACCGGGTCCGGATCCCAGCAGCTGTCGAACAGCACGAACATCGGGCGGATGCCGTGTTTCTGCGCGATCGCCAGGAACGTGTCGATGCGCTTGATCAGGCCCTGCGGGTCCTGCTTCCACAGCAGGTCATGCAGGTACACGCGCATGGTGTTCATGCCGAACTGCTCGTGTGCCCAGCCCAGCTCGCGGTCGATCGCCACCGGGTCGAAGGTCTCGGGCTGGAACATCTCCAGCTGGTTGATCGCGTTGGACGTTGCGTAGTTCGCACCGACCAGCCACTGCTGCTTTGCATACCACGCGTCGGCCTGCGCCGGGGTCCAGCGTGCGGTGTCGCTCGCATGTGCCATCGGCGCGACGGCGAGCAGGGTTGCCAGCAAGGGGGAAAGCCACTTTCGCATGGGATGCATCTCCTTGGTCATGAGCTGCCCGCTCCCGGCAGGTGCCGGAAGGGCGGGGCGTGGTGCGATGTCGTCGGGGGGGGGGGGGGGCGGCGGGCCGGGCGCAGGGCCGGCCGGGCGGGGGCGAGCCCCGCCGGGGGGGGGGGGGGGGGGGGGAGGGGGGAGGCGCAGTGGGG
>NZ_JBRRCR010000038.1:0-35308 GCF_056759115.1 Stenotrophomonas sp. STEN087
GGGGGGGGGGGGGGTGGGGTGGGGGGTTGGGGCGGGGGGGGCCCGTTGCTCCGGGTGTTTTTGGGCCGGGCGCCCCCCGCCCGGCACCACCGGCATCCCTTTCCCAACCATGAGAAAATGCCCCGCATGAACACTGCTACCTCCCCGCAGGCGCGCGGTTCCGGCCGCCGGACCCTGGTGCTGCTGTTCGCCGTGTTCTTCGGGGCGATGGCGTTGGCCGCCGTGCTGCGCTTCACCGGCTGGCAGCCCACCGGGCACCGCAACGCCGGGCAGCTGCTGCAGCCGCCGGTCGACCTGCGCCAGCAGGCGCCCACCCTGGCCAACGGCCAGGCCTACCCCTGGAACCCCGAAGCGCGGACCTGGCGCCTGCTGGTGGCCCCCGCCGGCGCCTGCGACGCGCAGTGCGTCACTTTGTCGCAGGGACTGGGCAAGGTGTGGCAGCTGTTCGGCCATAACGCCGATAATGTCGAGATCCTGTGGCTGGGTACGCCACCGGCGTCGATCGCCTCGCTGCCCGCGCTGCGGCCGCTGGCCCCGTCGCCAGCCCTGCGCGCGGCATTGCCGGGCGTCGATGATCCGGCGGGACTGCCGGTCTACGTGATCGATCCGAACGGCTTCGTGATCATGCGCCATGCCCCCGGTTCCGACCTGGGCGGCCTGCGCAAGGACATGGCCACGTTGCTGAAACTGAAGTGAGTCCTGTTTGATGAGCCTTTCCGCGCGTCCGGCGCTGCATCGCAACTTCCACCGCCTGGCGTGGTTCGCCATGATCATGACCGCCAGTACGATCATGTTCGGCGCCTTCGTCCGCCTGTCCGATGCCGGCCTGAGCTGCCCGGACTGGCCGACCTGCTATGGCCAGGCCACCTGGCCGCAGCACGTGGAAGAGACCATCGGCCACCCGGCCGCCGAGATCCGCCCGCTGGAAACCCACAAGGCCTGGCGCGAGCAGGTGCACCGCTTCCTGGCCGGCGCACTGGGCATCGAGATCCTCACCCTGGCCCTGCTGGCCACCCGCAAGCGCCGCTTCGGAAGCACGGCGGTGGTGACCGCCTGCGTACTGGTGGCCGCCGGCATACCGCTGTACATGATGGGCTGGCATGGCACGGCCAGCATCCTCGCCCTGACCGGTGAGGCGATCCTGCTGATCGCCGCGCTGCGCTGGGGCAACATCGACCTGGCGCGCGCTGCGCTGCTGACCCTGGCGGTGGTGATCTTCCAGGCCCTGCTGGGAATGTGGACGGTGACCCTGCTGCTGAAACCCATCGTGGTGATGGGCCACCTGCTGGGCGGCATGCTGATGTTCGCCCTGCTGGCCTGGATGGCCTGGCGCGCCACCCACCTGCCGATCACCCTGGCCGAAGCGCCCAAGCTGAAGTGGCTGCTGCGCATCGGCGTGGCGGTGCTGGTCACCCAGATCGCCCTCGGCGGCTGGGTCAGCGCCAACTATGCCGCGTTGGCCTGCGGCGGCGGCAGCGCCTCGCTGGACAACTTCCCGCGCTGCGCCAACCAGTGGTGGCCGCAGCACAACTTCGCCGAGGGCTTCACCCTGTGGCGCGGCATCGGCGTGGATTACGAAGGCGGCGTGCTGGATGGCGCCTCGCGCATCGCCATCCAGATGGCGCACCGCCTGTTCGCGATCGTCGTTGCTGCCTACCTGCTGTGGCTGGGCCTGCGCCTGTTCCGCGTGCCCAGCATGCGTGGCTGGGCCAGCGCGCTGGTGGCGCTGCTGGTGCTGCAGGTCACCCTGGGCATCCTCAACGTGAAGCTGGCCCTGCCGCTGGAAGTGGCCGTGGCCCACAACGGCGTGGCCGTTGCCTTGTTGTTCGTACTGGTCAGCCTGCTGGCCCGCCTGCGTGCCCCGGACTGATTCCATGTTTTCCAGATATCGCCAGTACTGGGACCTGACCAAACCCAAGGTCGTGGCCCTGATCGTTTTCACCGCCCTGGTCGGCATGGTCCTGGCCATTCCGGGCGTGCCCAGCTGGGAACAGGTGCGCGCCGGCGCGCTCGGCTTCCTCGGCATCTGGCTGGCCGCCTCTGCCGCCGCGGCCATCAACCAGCTGCTGGATGCGCACATCGATGCACAGATGGCGCGCACCTCGTGGCGCCCGCTGGTGGTGGGCAAGGTCAAACCGTGGCAGGTGCTGGTGTTTGCTGGCGTGCTGATCGTGCTGTCGATGGCGATCCTGCTGCTGTGGGTGAACTGGATCACCGCGGTGCTGACCTTCGCCTCGCTGATCGGTTACGCGGTGATCTACACCGTGTACCTGAAGCGCGCGACCTCGCAGAACATCGTCATCGGCGGCCTGGCCGGCGCGATGCCGCCGATGCTGGGCTGGGCGGCGATCACCGGCATGCAGGGTTCGTCGGACTGGGCGTACTCGTCGCTGCTGGTGCTGATCATCTTCATCTGGACCCCGCCGCACTTCTGGGCGCTGGCGATCTTCCGCCGCGAGGACTACGCCAAGGCGAAGATCCCGATGCTGCCGGTTACCCATGGCGTGGTGCACACGCGCAAGCAGATCATGGTGTATTCGGTGGTGCTGGCGCTGGTGTGCGTGGTGCCGTACCTGGTGGGCATGAGCGGCCCGTTCTACCTGGGCGGCGCGATCGTGCTCAATGCCGTGTTCCTCTGGTACGCCTGGCGCATGCTGAACCCGCCGGACGAGCTGTTCTCGATGAAGATGTTCCACTACTCCATCGTGTACCTGATGGCGCTGTTCGCGTTCCTGCTGGTGGACCACTGGATCCTGCCCTGGATGTGACCTCGGGGTCGGATCCCCGAAGGGGCTCTGACCCCGCCTGATCGCGCGGACATCCACGCATGGCTCGACTAGGGGTCGGATCCCCGCAGGGGCTCTGACCCCCACCTGATCGCGCGGACATCCGCGCATGACGTGAATCACCTTGAACGCCGGTTGCGGCGACGCCATTGCTGTTCCTGACCCCAGAAAAGGAAGCAGCAGGGATGCATTCGATCTTCCGTTGGACCACCGCGCTGATGCTGGCGCTGGGCATGGCCGTGAGCGCGCATGCCGACGACACTGCCGCGCAGATCCGCCAGCACACCGCCGACCACCGCATGCTGGTGCTGGGCGAATTCCACGGTACACGCGAGACGCCGCTGCTGGTACGGCAGCTGGTGGACGACTACAGCCGTGACGGCAAGCCGGTACTGCTGGCGCTGGAACTACCGCGTGCCGAAAACCCCACGCTGCGCGACTACCTGGCTTCCGATGGCGGGGCCGCGGCACGCCAGCGCCTGCACGGCCGCGCGTTTTGGACAGTGCATGACGACCAGCATGACGGCCGTCGCAGCCGCGACATGCTGGCGATGATCGAAGACCTGCGCGCGCTGAAGGCGCAGGGTCGCGTCATCGACGTGGTCGGCTATGACGTCGACAACAGCGATGGCGGCAATCAGGCACGCGACGACCGCATGGCGGCCGAGCTGCGGCGGCTGTACCGGCGCGTGCCGGATGGCGCACGCATGCTGGTGCTGACCGGCAACGTGCACGCCATGCTGCAGCGGCCGGCAGGTGCACCGCCGGAAATGCAGACGCGACCGATGGCATCACTCCTGCGCGATCTGGATATCTACAGTGTTCGATTGGGCGCGTTGCGTGGCCAGGCGTGGGCATGCGCGGACACTTGCGTGGCGCGGTCACTTCCAGAGCAGGGGGCCACGGGGCCGCGGGTCGATGCCCATGCAGGACGCCAATACGACCTGTGGGTCTGGATGCCGGAACTGAGCGTCGGCACGCTGGTGGACCCGTGACGCCAGGCAACCCATCCACGCATGGCGTGGATCTACTGAGGGCTACGCCATCCGCGGTTTGGTAGATCCACGCCATGCGTGGATGGTTTCCACGAACCTCCGTGCATTCAATGTCGGATTCTGATCGCCAGGGCGGGCACTGCATCCATTGACCACGCTGCTGGGTTGTAGGGATTTGCCGCGCCGCGCGGTTCCTGCGAGCGGTGGGTCACAGATGCTGGCTGATCCACTGGGTCGGTCGATCCAGGGCAGATACACAGGTGTTGCGGGATGACTCGCAATTCTGTGGAGCAACGCGGTCGTGATGAATTTCCTTCTGCTGTGCGCTGCCCTCGTGGCGATTGCAGTGAATGCACCCGCACCGGATGAAGAGTCTGACGCGGTCGGGCAATGGTTGCAGCAACGCGCCATGCAGGCGGCGGCGCAGGCGAACCCATCGCCTGTGGGGAGCTACCGCATCGTGCGATTGGCAGACCTGGATGCCCCCGAAGCAGTGAAGCAGCAGCTTCGTGCTGATATCGAGCGATCCAACGGTGTCGTGCGGGTTGCAGAAGGGGGCATCCCAACGCAGGCCGAAATGCTGGCCGCCTTGCCCCGCACCCACCGTTCGGCATCGGAACTACGCCGCCGCCTGCTGCAGCCACCCAGCACGCTGGAAGGCAGTCTGCTGGGACCGGCGGAGCTGATCGGCATGGAGCCCAGTGGCAGGCTGGATGGAGGAACGTCCTCAGGCCTGAGCCGCTTCTACCGGCTGGAGGGTGTCGGCATCGTGGAATTCAGCGAGAACAATTTCATCGCCGCAGGCACGCAGATCGAGGTGATCGCGGAGGCGCAGAACACCAGGGTGAACGGCACGCCTGCGCATATCGGGAAGACCGTGGACAGCGTCGGCCGCACCCGCGTCGAGCTTGCCTGGATGGGCGGTAGCAAGACCTACAGTCTGATTGCCACCGGCGAGTCGGGGAGTGATGTGGAGCGTCATGCGCGGGTGCTGCATGATATCGCAGCGGCCATCGTGGATTAGCAGCGGCGCGAGCATCATCCACGCATGGCGTGGATCTACGCGGGGTCAGATCCCCGAAGGGGCTCTGACCCCGTCCGCGTTACGCCGGGCATGGCCCGGCGCTACCGGACTCAGGGCGCGCGCTTCGCATACCGCTGCGCGATCACGCCGCAGACGATCAGCTGGATCTGGTGGTAGATCATCACCGGCAGCACGATGGCGCCCAGGCTGCCACCGGCGAACAACACCTTGGCGATCGGCACGCCGGTGGCCAGGCTCTTCTTCGAGCCGCAGAACACGATGGCAATCTCGTCTTCGCGGTTGAAGTGCAGGCGGCGGGCCAGGAAGGTGATGAGCGGCATCGCGATGCCGAGCAGCACAGCAGCGACCACGGCCACGGCGAACAGGGACAGCAGCGGCGTCTTGCTCCACAGCCCTTCGGTCACCGCTTCGCCGAACGCCGAGTACACCACCAGCAGGATGGTGGCCTGGTCGGTGTAGCGCAGCAGCGCACGCTGCTTTTCCACCCAGCCGGCAATCCACGGCCGCAGCAGGTGGCCGGCTACGAACGGCACCAGCAGCTGCAGCATGATGCCGCCGATGGCATGCAGCGGGTCGTGCACGCCGCCGGAAGTGCCGGCCAATGCGGTCAGCAGCAGGGGCGTGAGGAACACGCCGAGGATGCTCGACAACGAAGCGCTGCACACCGCCGCCGGCACGTTGCCGCGTGCCATCGAGGTGAACGCGATGGACGACTGCACGGTGGAGGGCAGGGTGCACAGGAACAGCACGCCCAGGTACAGCTCCGGCGTCAGCAGCCAGCCCGACAGCGGCTTGAACAGCAGGCCCAGCAGCGGGAACAGGATGAAGGTGCAGGCGAGGATGGTCAGGTGCAGCCGCCAGTGCAGCATGCCGCCGATGATCGATTCGCGCGGCAGGCGCGCGCCATGCAGGAAGAACAGCGCGGCGATGGCCACGGTGGTGACGTCGTCCAGCACGATGGCGGCGGCGCCCTTCATCGGCAGCAGCGAGGCCAGGCCGACGGTGCACAGCAGGGCGATTGTGAAGTTGTCCGGTCGCAGGCGCGACCACCAGCGGGTCATGGTGGGCAGGCTCCTCGTTACAGGGGGTCAGGGATGGGAGGTGGGTGCGGCCAGGCGTTGCCGGGTGGCCGCTTCCAGTGAGGTCAGGCCAGCACGCTGGCCCAGTTGCAGGGCCTGCTCGGGGCTGGCGTGTTCGTAGCGGGCATTGACCAGGCCGAGCACGGCGCCGGCACGGTTGCCCGAGGCGCAGTGCAGCAGCACCGGGCCCTGGCTCTGCTGCAGTGCCTGGTGCACGGCGCGTACGTTGGCCGCATCCAGGCCCTCGGCGCCGGCCACCGGGATGCGCACGTAGCGCAGGCCCAACGCCTCGGCCTGGGCGGTCTCGTCGAAACCACGGTCCTCGCCGGGCTGGCGCAGGTCGATGACGGTGCGCACGCCCTGCGCGGCCAGCGCCTGCAGCTGCGTGGCACTGGGCTGGCCGCCGGCATACAGGCCGGGGCGGACTTCGTTGAGCGGCGTCTCCCCGGCCCAGGCGGGCAGGGTCGTGCAGAGTGACAGAAACAGCAGGCAGGTCAGGCGCAGCAGCATGCTCTCTCCGTGTGTAGGGCTGCCGCTACAGGCGCAGGGTGGCGCGGGCCTTCAGCAGTTCGCGCAGTTCGTACTTGTCAGTATCGTCCAGGCCCTGCTGGCGCTGCTTTGCCAACAGCTCGTCCAGACGTTGCACCAGCAGTTGTTTCTCCAGCTGGGCCACCGCGTCGTGCAGTTCCTGGGTCCACATCGCTTCGTCGCCGGGCATGGTCTGCGCGGCCAGCGTGTGCAGCGAGGCCTGCTCTTCGCGGCCGTCGAAATGTTCCAGCAGGGCGCCGGTGCTGATGTCCGGGCGCTGTTCGACCAGCCCCAGCAGTTCCAGCAGCAGTTCCACGCCGGGCAGGCGCAGGCCCTGGAAGTGGTGCTTGCCGCCCAGGCTCATCGCCAGCGAGGGCTGCTGCAGCAGCACGGCGATGGCGCCGCGTACCAGGCTGCGCTTGGCGATGGGCTGGATCTGCCGCGCCGGCGCGCGCTGCGGCATCAGTGCGCGCGCGGCTGCGGCGTTGCCACCACCCAGGCCGGTCAGCTGCGCCAGCTGCTGCTTCATCAGGTCGCCGAAGGCGCCATCGGGAATCTGCGCCAGCATCGGCTTGGCCCGCTCGGCCAGGCGCGCCTTGCCGTCCAGCGTGCCCAGGTTGATCTCGCGGGTCAGTTCATCGAAGAAGAACTGCGACAGCGGCGTGGCCTGCTTCAGGCGGTCGTTGAAGACCTCGGCGCCTTCCTTGCGCACGATGGTGTCCGGGTCCTCGCCATCGGGCAGGAACAGGAAGAACGCCTGGCGGCCGTCCTTCATGCGTGGCAGCACCGATTCCAGCGCCTTCCAGCCGGCACGGCGGCCGGCGGCGTCGCCGTCGAAGCAGAAGAACACGTCCGGCGCGTTGCGGAACAGCAGCTCGGCGTGGTCCGGCGTGGTGGCCGTGCCCAGCGTGGCCACCGCCTGGGTGACCCCGAACTGGAACAGCGAGACCACGTCCATGTAGCCCTCGACCACGATCAGCCGCTCGATCTTCTGGTTGGCCTGGCGCACCTGCCACAGGCCGTACAGCTCGCGGCCCTTGTGGAACAGCGCGGTTTCCGGCGAGTTGAGGTACTTGGGGCCGTCGTCCTTCTCGAACACGCGACCACCGAAGGCGATGACGCGGCCACGGCGGTCGAAGATCGGGAACATCACCCGGTCGCGGAACTTGTCGTAGACGTGGCCGCGGTCGTTCTTGGAGAACAGGCCGGCGCGGTCGAGCAGCTTCATCCGCCGCTCGTCCTTGCCCAGCGCGTCGCGCAGGCCGCTGTAGCCGTCCGGGGCATAGCCGATCTGGAAGCGCGCGCGGTTTTCCTCGTCCACGCCGCGGCCGTCCAGATAGGTGCGCGCCTTCTCGCTGCCTTCCAGGTTCTTCTGGAAGAACTTGGTCGCCGCATCCAGCGCCGAATACAGCTCGCGGCTGTCGTCCTGCTGCTGGGCGTTGCGCGGGTTCTCGCTGCGCGGCACTTCCATGCCGGCGCGCTTGGCCAGTTCATCCACCGCATCGAGGAATTCGAGGCGGTCGTAGTTCATCAGGAAGCTGATGGCGGTGCCGTGCGCGCCGCAGCCGAAGCAGTGATAGAACTGCTTGGTGGGCGAGACCGTGAACGAGGCCGAGCGCTCGTCATGGAACGGGCAGCGCGCCGCGTATTCCTTGCCCTGGCGCTTCAACGGCACGCGGCTGCCCACCACCTCGACGATGTCGGAGCGGGCCAGCAGGTCGTCGATGAATGCGTCGGGGATACGGGCCATGGGCAACAGGGCAGGGGCGCGGCCGGTGGCCACGCGAGGCGGAACGATCAATCCGCCTAGTTTACTCCCTGTCGGGCAGGGGGCCGGCGTTGGCCGGATCGATGCCGGCAGCGGCCAGATGGGTGCGGGCGCGCAGGCGCTCGTCGATCACCGCGGTCATCAGCGCGCCGACGAAGAACACCACGGTGGCGTAGTAGATCCAGACCAGCGAGATGACCAGTGCGCCCATCGAACCGTAGGCACTGCCCGGGGCCACGGTGGCGATGTAGACGCCGATGCCATAGCGGCCCAGCGCGAACAGCGCCGAGGTGATGACGCCGCCGATGAAAGCCTGGCGCCAGGCCACGCGGCGGTCCGGCAGATAGTGGTACATGAAGGCGAAGCCGACCGCGTACAGCAGCAGGCTGGTGAGGTAGCCGATGGCCGGCAGGATGGACGGCAACTGGGCGAAGGCCACCTGCAGCATGGTGGTGGCGGTCATCGACAGGATCAGCAGGAAGCCCAGCGCCAGCACCACGCCGAAGGAGAACACGCGCTTGCGCAGCCAGGCCTTGATGCCCTCCAGCCGCTCGCCGCTGGTGCGGAAGATCAGGTTGAGGGCGTTCTGCAGCTGGGCGAACACCGCGGTGGCACCGATGAACAGCAGCAGGGTGCTCCACAGCCCGGCCAGCGAGCCGACGTCGGGCTGGTTGTCGGCGTTCTTCAGCACGGTTTCGGCCACGGTGGCCGCGCTGCTGCCGGCGGCGGCGCTGATCTGCTCGACCAGGGCCTGCTGCGCGGGCGGGTACAGCGAAGCGGTCAGCCACAGCAGCAGCACCAGCAGCGGTGCCATCGAGAGCAGGGCGTAGAAGGAGACCGAGGCGGCCTGGGTGAGCACGTCGATCTCGACGAAGCGCTTGCCGACGGCCATGGGGAAGCTGTCCTGCAGGCGCTGGACGTACTTGCGTAGATTCACGGGGACAGTAGACGCGTGTTCAACCATGCCGGTGTTGTAGCAGCCGGCGGTCGAAGGCGTGGTGAAGCATCGCGGCGACGCGGTCGCGGCGGTGGGGGGGGGGGGGGGGGGGGGGGGGGGGGGGGGGCGGGGGCGGCGGGGGGGGGGGGGGGGGGGGGGGGGGGGGGGGGGGGGGGGCGGGGGGGGGGGGGGGGGGCGGGGGGGGGGGGGGGGGGGGGGGTCTGTGCGTTTTGGGGTGTTTAATGGGTTCGTACCGGGGTATGGGGGATTGGGGGGCTGTTCCGTTGCGCGGGCTAATGGGCTGGGACCCCGGGTGCTGGCTTACGACAGCTGCTGCTTGACCAGCTTGGACACCAGGCCCATGTCGGCCTGGCCGGCCAGCTTGGGCTTCAGTGCGCCCATCAGCTTGCCCATGTCGGCCGCACCGGTGGCACCGGTCTCGGCAATGGCGGCCTGGATGGCGGCCACGATCTCGGCTTCGCCCATCTTGGCCGGCAGGTAGGCTTCGATCACCACGATCTCGGCGCGCTCGATCTCGGCCAGGTCTTCACGGTCGGCGGCCACGAACTGGGTGACCGAGTCCTTGCGCTGCTTGACCATCTTGTCCAGCACGGCGATGACGGCGGTGTCATCCAGCTCGACACGCTCGTCCACTTCCTTCTGCTTGATGGCGGCGTTGATCAGGCGAATCACGCCCAGCTTGTGCTTCTCGCCCGCCTTCATGGCGGCCTTCATGTCGTCGGTGAGCTGCTGCTTCATGCTCATGAGGAACCTCGTGGTGGTGGTGGGGCAGGGGCGGATGCCGAACCCGGAAACGCAAAAAGCCGGCGACGCTTGCGCGTGCCGGCTTCGGCTCCACTGCGACAGGCAAGCCCATCGCAATGAAGATGCGTCCGATCAGTACAGGCGCTGACGCTTGGTGACGTCGCGCGACGAGCGGCGCAGCTGACGCTTCACAGCAGCGGCAGCCTTGCGCTTGCGCTCCTGGGTCGGCTTTTCGTAGAACTCGCGCTTGCGGGTTTCGGCCAGCACACCGGCCTTTTCGCAAGTGCGCTTGAAGCGGCGAAGAGCAAACTCGAAGGGCTCGTTCTCGCGGACTTTGACGCTGGGCATGGAATCTCCGGGACACAGTAGAACCGGGTCACGCCCGGCGAGCCGCACATTATAGCGGCGAATCAACAAACTGCAAGCGTCCAACCCTGAATGCGGGCCGGGGGCGAAAGCAGTGAGATCTGCACGTCCCCCGAGGGGGCGGCAGGGGCGTCATAATAGCAGGCATGCGAGTCCTTGGCATCGAATCTTCCTGTGATGAGACCGGCGTGGCGGTGTATGACACCGACCTGGCCGGCAGCGCGGCCCTGCGCGCCCATGCGGTCTACAGCCAGATCGCCCTGCACGCCGAGTACGGCGGTGTGGTGCCCGAGCTGGCCAGCCGCGACCACGTCCGCAAGCTGCTGCCGCTGGTGCGCCAGACTCTGGCAGAGGCCGGCCTGGGCGTGGGCGACATCGACGGGGTGGCCTATACGGCCGGCCCTGGCCTGGTCGGCGCCCTGCTGGTCGGCGCGGGCGTGGCCCGTTCGCTGGCCTGGGCGCTGGAGGTGCCGGCGGTGGGCGTACACCATATGGAAGGCCACCTGCTGGCCCCGTTGATGGAAGACGACCCGCCGGAAGCCCCGTTCGTGGCCCTGCTGGTGTCCGGCGGCCATACCCAGCTGGTGGCAGTGGACGCCATCGGCCAGTACCGCCTGCTGGGCGAGACCCTGGACGATGCGGCCGGCGAGGCCTTCGACAAGACCGCCAAGATGATGGGCCTGCCTTACCCGGGCGGCCCGCAGCTGGCCAGGCTGGCCGAGCAGGGCACGCCGGGCGTCTACCGCTTCGCGCGGCCGATGACCGACCGCCCGGGGCTGGATTTCAGCTTCTCCGGCCTGAAGACCCAGGTCCTGATGGCCTGGCGCGACAGCGACCAGAGCGAACAGACCCGCGCCGACATCGCCCGTGGCTTTGAAGATGCGGTGGTGGAGACCCTGTCGATCAAGTGCGAGCGCGCGCTGGAAGCGGCAGGCACCAACGTGATCGTGGTGGCCGGCGGCGTGGGCGCGAACAAGCGCCTGCGCGCCCGCCTGCAGCAGATGGCCGAACGCCTGGGCGGCCGCGCCTGCTTCCCGCGCCCGGCGCTGTGCACCGACAACGGCGCGATGATCGCCTTCGCCGGCGCACTGCGCCTGCAGGCCGGCCAGCACAACCCGCCGAAGGTGGAAGTCACCCCGCGCTGGGACATGGCGACCCTGCCGGCGGTCTGAACCGTAATGCCGGACCGCGGCCGGCGGACGCATCACGGACGGCCGGCCAACGGCGATGCCGCCAGCACCGTCGTCGCCCGCTCATGGCGCTGCAGCCACCCCAGGGTGTGCGGGCAGCGCGCATGGATCAGCCGCCCGATTGCGGCCAGATCGGCACCGATGTCGCGCTCGAGGATGGGTTCGTGGTGGGCGATGCGGTTGCGCAGGTGGCGGATGCGGCCAATATCCGCGTGGATGGCTTTCCGGATGACACTAGGGTGGGCGGAAGGCGCATGGCGCAGGACCCCGCTGAGTGCCGGTATCCACAGCGTGGAGTCGAAGCGACATGTGAATAGCTGCTGCCAGAACACCATTGGCAGGTTGGCGACGATCTCAGGTGTATCGCTTACGCGACTGGCAAGTTGTTCCAGTGCCGTGCGTGGAGAAGTACTGGACGAAGTTGGCAGTCTGCGTCGGAAGGCATCATTCCAAGGCCAACGTGGGCCGTGCTGCCGAACGAGAACCGTTGCCGCGGCGTTGCGGGTGACCACTTCGCACAGATGGACCGGCATCATCAGCGCGCCGCACAGCCGCATGTTCCACAGGTAGAGGGATTCGGCTGTGACGCCGGGGCCGCAGGTCGATGCAATTCTCTCGTAAGTAGACAGACGCTCCGCTGACAACGCGCGCCGCAGTGCATCGTATGAAGCCATCGTGATGTGCGGTGGTGAAGAATGAATCGATGTTGGCCAGTCACGCGGGCAACAACCATCAGGGAACGTCGTTGTGCGGGTGGCCGATTCTCTGTGTTTCGCCTCGGACGAACACCTGACCTTGGCTGTCGGAACTGGCCTTGACCGACGATCTGGACCCTGCCTACTCTGCATGCCTGCGCCACCGGGACTCGCGGCTGTTCAACAGCTCCCCCCGGGGACAAACGGTAGTACCAAAGGGCCCTGCTAGCGGGGCCCTTTGTTTTTCCGTCACCAGCAATTGTCGCAATCGCCTCTCGCATCGGGCAGGACCGATGGGGTAACTTCGCCAGAGTGTGCTCCGGGACTCGCGGCTGGATTCCAGCTTCCCCTGGGGACGTTGAGAGGTACCAAAGGGCCCCGCTAGCAGGGCCCTTTGTCTTTCCCGCCCCTGCCGCACCCCAGCCACGCCGCCGCCCGTTCCGGGCAGGCTCACCGCCGTGCCGTTACCATGGCCGCCTGTATCCGGCTGGTAACCGCAATGGACAAGGTTTTCATCGAAGGGCTGACGATCGACGCCCTGATCGGCATCTACGACTGGGAACGGCGGATCCGGCAGGACCTGGTGTTCGACCTGGAAATGGGCTTCGACAACCGCCGCCCGGCCGCGTCCGATGACATCGCCCATACCCTGAACTACAAGGCGGTGAGCAAGCGCCTGGAGCAGTTCGTGCGCGAATCGGAATTCGGCCTGGTCGAGACCCTGGCCGAGCGCTGCGCGCAGATCGTGCTGGACGAGTTCGACGTGAAGTGGCTGCGCCTGAAGCTGAGCAAGCCCGGTGCGGTGCGCGGCGCGCGCGCGGTGGGCGTGATCATCGAGCGCTCTCGCGACTGACCGGTCGTGCCGGCCGCTGGCCGGCAACCTCAATCTCAACACAAACAAAAAAGGAGACAATCGATGGTGGACGCGGTGGTGGCGGTACAGTGGCTGGAACAGCTGCAGATGACACTGGAACCCTATCCCGGCGCCTACCTGGCGTTGATGATCACGGCGCTGCTGGTCGCCGCCGGCCTGGCCAACTGGGTCACCAAGCGCATCCTCGTGCGCGGCCTGCGTCGCCTGCTGCAGCGCCTGCCCGGCGCCGAATCCGGGCGCGGCAGCCACCTGATGCGGGTGATCGCGCGGCTCTCCAACGTGGTTCCCAGCCAGGTGATCGCCTCGGGCATCGCCCTCATCCCCGACCTGCCGCCCGGCCTGGTCAACGTCATCATCAAGCTGTGCATCGTGTGGGCGGTGCTGACCGTGTCGCTGGCGTTCTCGCACGCGCTGGATGCCGTCAACAGCCTGTACGAGCGCAAGCCCGATGCCCGCAACAAGCCGATCAAGGGCTACCTGCAGGTGGTCAAGATCGTGGTGTTCGTGGCCGCCGGCCTGTCCATCGTCGCCACCCTGCTGGGGGTGAAGATCGGCCCGCTGGTGACCGGCCTGGGCGCGGCCACCGCAGTGCTGATGCTGATCTTCCAGGACACCATCCTGTCGCTGGTGGCCAGCGTGCAGATCAGTGGCGACGGCCGCGTGCGCCTCGGCGACTGGATCGAGATGCCCAGCCAGAACGCCGACGGCGATGTCATCGATATCGCCCTGCACACCATCACCGTGCAGAACTTCGACAAGACCATCACCACCATCCCGACCAAGAAGCTGGTGACCGAGTCGTTCAAGAACTGGCGCGGCATGCAGGAGGCCGGCGGCCGCCGGATCAAGCGCGCGCTGTACCTGGACCAGCACAGCGTCGGCTTCCTGGATGCGGACGCGCTGCAGCGGCTGGGCCAGTTCGCCCTGCTGGGCGACTACCTGCGTGACAAGGCGCAGGAGCTGGAGCAGTGGAACGGGCGCCTGCGCGAGCAGGGCGTGGCCGAGGTGAACAGCCGGCGGGTGACCAACCTGGGCACCTTCCGCGCCTACGTGGAGCGCTATCTGCGCAGTCACCCGGGCGTCCATACCGATATGACCCTGCTGGTACGGCAGATGCAGCCCACCACCGAGGGTCTGCCGCTGGAGATCTACTGCTTCACCCGCAGCACCACCTGGGCGGTCTATGAAGGGGTGCAGTCGGACATCTTCGACCACCTGCTGGCGATCCTTCCGGCCTTTGGCCTGCGGGTGTTCCAGGCCTCCAGCGATGCCATGTTGATGGCGGGGCAGCGCGCACTGGCCGGGTCAGAGTAAGCTCCTCCCTCGCGTCCGCCCCCGTATGGGCCGCCCAGACTGTGGGCGGGCGCACGAAACTGAATGACGAAACCTCTCGCCAAATGGCCCGGGAACGCTAGAATGCCGGGCTTGTAAACGTTTTCATAAGGACAGCTGGTGGCCTCCGATCGCATCGAATCCCTCATTGCCCAGATGACCGTCGAGGAAAAGGTCGGCCAGCTGGGTGTCTTCGCGGACATGGTCCGCCCGTTCGCCCCGGACGTGAACCCGGAAGCCAACGTGCGCAACGCCGACCAGGTGCTGCAACAGGTGCGCGAAGGCAAGGTCGGCTCGCTGTTCAACGGCGTGGGCGCCGAACTGGGCCGCCGCATCCAGCAGGTCGCCACCGAGGAGAGCCGCCTGGGCATCCCGGTGATCCTGGCTGCCGACGTCATCCACGGCATGCGCACTGTGTTCCCGATCCCGCTGGGCGAAGCCGCCAGCTTCGAACCGGACCTGGCCGAGCGCACCGCCCGTGCCACCGCCGTCGAGGCCACCGCCGCCGGCCTGCACTGGACCTATGCACCGGCCGTGGACATCGCCCGCGACCAGCGCTGGGGCCGTGGCGCCGAAGGTGCCGGTGAGGACGTGGTGCTGGGCTGCGCCTTCGCCGCCGCCCGCGTGCGCGGTTTCCAGGGCGGCGACCTGCGCGCCGCCGATTCGCTGCTGGCCACGCCCAAGCACTTCGCTGCCTATGGCGCGGTGATGGCCGGCATGGAATACAACATGGTGGACATCTCGCCGCAGACCCTGCGCGACGTGCACCTGCCGCCGTTCAAGGCCGCCTTCGACGCGGGCGCGATCACCGTGATGTCCTCGTTCAACGACATCAACGGCGTGCCGGCCAGCGCCAACGCCGAACTGCTGACCGACATCCTGCGCGGTGAGTGGAAGTTCCCGGGCGTGGTGATCTCCGATTACACCGCCGACATGGAACTGGTCGCCCACGGCTATGCCGCCGACGACCGCGACGCCACCGCCAAGGCCTTCACCGCCGGCCTGGACCTGAGCATGCAGAGCGGCTTCTACGCCGAGCACCTGCCGGGCCTGGTCGAGAGCGGCGAAGTGCCGATGGCCGTGCTGGATGAAGGCGTGCGCCGCATCCTGTGGCTGAAGGAAACCATTGGCCTGTTCGACGATCCGTACCGTTCGCTGGACCCGGCGCGCGAAGCGGATACCTCGCACATCGCCGCCCATGACGAGCTGTCGCGCGATGCCGCGCGCCGTTCGATCGTGCTGCTGAACAACCGCGACAACGTGCTGCCGCTGCAGAAGACCGGGCAGAAGATCGCCCTGATCGGCCCGTTCGTGCAGGACCGCGAGAACATCGAAGGCTGCTGGACCCTGTTCGGCGACAAGCAGCGCTACGTGGACCTGGAAACCGGCGTGCGCGCCGCCATCGGCGATGAAGCGCTGCTGGAAGTCGTGCCGGGCAGCGAGCTGGAAGCCGCGATTCCCGGTGGCACCGAAGCGGCCGTGGCCGCTGCGCTGCGCGCCGACGTGGTGGTGCTGGCCCTGGGCGAACCGCAGCGTTACAGCGGTGAAGCGCAGTCGCGCGTGGAAATCACCCTGCCGCCGGCACAGCAGGCGCTGGCCGAGGCCGTGGCGATGACCGGCAAGCCGCTGGTGGTGCTGCTGCGCAATGGTCGCGCGCTGGCCCTGCGGGGTGCGGTGCGCAATGCGCATGCCGTGGCGGTCACCTGGTACCTGGGCACGCAGACCGGCCATGCCGTGGCCGATGTGCTGTTCGGCGATTACAGCCCGTCCGGCCGCCTGCCGGTCAGCTTCCCGCAGGTGTCCGGCCAGCAGCCGTACTTCTACAACCACCCGCGTACCGGCCGCCCGGAACTGCCGACCATGTCGGAGTTCAAGGCACGCTGGCGCGAGATTCCGAACGAGCCGCTGTACCCGTTCGGCCACGGCATCGGCTATGCGACCTTCGCTTACGGCGTGCCGCAGCTGAGCGCGGCCCAGCTCGGCTGGGACGACACGCTGACCGTGACCACCACGCTGACCAACACCAGCGCCGTGGCCGGTGAGGAAGTGGTGCAGCTGTACATCCACGACCGCGTGGCCAGCCGCGTGCGGCCGGTGCGCGAGCTGAAGGACTTCCGCAAGGTCGCCCTGCAGCCGGGCGAGTCGACCGAAGTGAGCTTCAGCCTGACCCGCGAGCAGCTGGCCTTCACCGGCCGTGACGGCGTGCTGCGTGCCGAGCCGGGCCAGTTCGACGTGTGGGTGTGTGCTTCGTCGGCCGCCGGCGAAGCCGTGCAGTTCGAGCTGCTGAAGGGCTGATCGCACCGGCAGGAACCGCCGGTGGAGCATCCACGCATGGCGTGGATCTACTGGCAGTGAGGCGCCGGGCCCATCCCGGCGGCCGCACGCAGGGCAACCCCGCGGGGCAGGCCCCGGCGCTACCATCGGACCCTTGATCCGATGGAGTCCGCGCCATGCGCCAGATTGCTTTCCTGATTCCGGCCCTGCTGCTGGCCGCCTGTTCGCAGCCGGCACCGCCGGCCGAGCCTGCTGCCGATGCGCCGCCGCCGATGACCGGTTCCACGCCGGCTGAAGCTGCTGCCAGCACCACGCCTGATGCGGCCGCTGCGCCGCAGGCTGCGGCCGAGCACGCCAGCGAAACCCCGGCGCCCGCTGCCGCCGCCGATGAAGGCGATGCGCGCGCACGCATCGACAGCGTGCTGGGCGACGCCGCGCAGTACGAAAAGGTGTTCAACGCCTTCAAGACCGCCGTGGTCGGTGGTGACCGCGCTGCGGTGGTGGAGGAAGTGCGCTTCCCGCTGAACATCGCCGGCGGCAAGAAGATCACCGGCCCCGGTGAGTTCCAGCGCAACTACGAAAAAATCATTACCCCGGCGGTGGTCAAGGCGATTTCAGAGCAGGAGTTCGGCAAGGTCTTCGTCAACCAGCAGGGCGTGATGATCGGCGATGGCCAGGTCTGGCTGACCGGCGAGTGCCTGGACAAGGCCTGCGCCCGCACCGAGGTGAAGGTCGGCACCATCCAGTAAACGAAGGCGGCCCCGCGTGATGCGGGGCCGTTCTATCAACGAAATGCCGGCCAGCCGCCGGCACCACCGGAGTCAGGCTTTCGGGGTCAGCTTCAGCAGGCGCGCCTTGCTGCCGTCTTCCAGCAGCCACAGCGCGCCATCGGGGCCCTGTTCCACTTCGCGGATGCGCTCGCCCATGTTGAAGCGTTCGGCTTCGCGGGCGTTCTCGCCATCGAACGCCACCCGCACCAGCGAGGTGGACGACAGGCCCCCGATGAAGGCGCTGCCCTTCCACTGCGGGAACAGGCTGCCGCTGTAGAACATCAGGCCGGCCGGCGAGATCACCGGGTTCCAGGTCACCTTCGGTGCGGCGAATTCCGGACGGGTGTCGTGGTCGGGAATCGGGCGGCCGTCGTAGTGGTCGCCGTTGGAGACGATCGGGTAGCCATAGTTGGCACCGCGCTGGATCAGGTTCAGTTCGTCGCCGCCGGCCGGGCCCATTTCCTGCGCCCACAGCTTGCCGTTGGCGTCGAAGGCGATGCCCAGCACGTTGCGATGGCCCAGCGACCAGACCTGGGCGGCGACGCCGCCCTGCGAGGCGAACGGATTGTCCGCCGGCACGCTGCCATCGTCGTTGAGGCGGATGATCTTGCCGAGGTTGCCGCTCATGTCCTGGGCCGGATCGAACTTCTGGCGTTCGCTGGAGCTGATCCACAGCTTGCCGTCCGGGCCGAAGGCGAGGCGGTGGCCGTAGTGGCCCTGGCCGCTGACCTTGGGGGTCTGCCGCCAGATCACCTTCAGGTCCTTCAGCGCACCGCTGCCATCGGCATTCAGTGCCAGGGTGGCGCGCGCCACGGCCGCACCACGGGTGTCGAGCGTGCCTTCTTCGGCGTAGCTGACGTAGACCACGTTGTTGCGGGCAAAATCAGGGTGCAGGATGACATCGCCGAAGCCGCCTTGGCCGCCGTAGGCCACCTTCGGCACGCCGGTGATCTCGTGCTTCTGGCCGCTGGCCAGGTCCAGATGCTGCAGCTTGCCGCGCTTTTCGGTGACCAGCAGGCTGCCATCGGGCAGGAAGGTCATCGCCCACGGCTGGTCGAAACGGCTGACCTCGGTGGCAGTGAACGGGCGCTGGTCGGCGCTGGTTGCTGCCGGGGCGGTCTGGGCGGCCGCTGTCGTATCGGGGCCGGCCGCGCTGCAGGCGGTGGTGGCGAGGATGGGCAACAGGCCCATGGCGAGCAGCAGGGGCGCACGTTTCGAAGAACGGGTCATGGGTATCTCCAGGTGGGGATGCGGATGGCCAAGCCCCGTTGTACACCACGCCGGTGAACGGACGCGTGGTCCAAAGGTCCTGCTGCCCCCTGTGCGGCGCGCGGCCGATGGTCTACGGTGTGGGCGTCCGGGCAAAGCGTGCCCGTTGTCTGCCAAGGAACTGCAATGCAACCGACCGTCGTCTCCAAGCCGTCGCCCGCCTTCATCGCCGCCTCCTGGGCGGCCCTGCTGCTGGGCGCGGTGGCCTACCTGATCGGCCTGTTCAATGCCGAGATGGCCTTGAACGAGAAGGGCTACTACCTGACCCTGCTGCTGTTCGGCCTGTTCGCGGCGGTGTCGCTGCAGAAGAGCGTGCGCGACCGGGTGGAAGACATTCCGGTCAGTGGCCTCTACTACGCGCTGTGCTGGTTCGCACTGCTGGCCTCGCTGCTGTTACTGCTGGTGGGCCTGTGGAACGCGACGCTGGCGCTGAGCGAGAAGGGCTTCTACGGCATGGCGTTCGCGCTGTCGCTGTTTGGCGCGGTGGCGGTGCAGAAGAACACCCGCGACCTGATTGCGGCCAATGCCGGTGAACCGGCCCGCAAGGTGGCGATGCCGCCGTTGCCGGAACGCGAGTGACCGCTGGGTTGTAGAGCCGAGCCCATGCTCGGCTCTACAGCCACGTGCCAGTAGATCCACGCCATGCGTGGATGATCCCGCGATCCGTCGAGCAAGCTCGACGCTACAACGGCCAAAGCAGCCGAGCATGGGCTCGGCTCTACAAAGGCAGGGCCTGTCAGCCCTGGCGCCCCAGGCGCGGGTCCACCGTGTGCGCTTCATCCCAGCCACGGCGCACGGCTGCACGGGCCTGCGCCCATTCCAGGCGGCTGCGGCCACGATCGCTGGCCCAGCGCGATTCCAGCTCGCGCTCCACCTCTTCGTAGGCGCGGATCACCTGATCGGCGCGGGTCTCGTGGAAGCGCGCGGCATGCCCGACCTGGTAGGCCGGTTCATAGTCATCGAACAGCAGGCTTGCGTCGTAGTACGGCTCGGCGCTGTAGCGGTCGCGCCAGTAGTCGGAAATGGTCTCGCGCGGGGTGCTGTCATCCGGCACACGGCCGGGAATCTGGTAATCGGGGCTCATCGATCAGGCTCCGTGGTGGACGAAGCCTGATCGTGCCCGTGCAGCGGTTAACCGCCCGGGCCGGTTGCGTGAAGATCAGGTCGCGTCGGCCTTGCGCGGCAGCTTGTAGATCACCGCACCGATGGCGAAGGCGACCAGCGCGGCGGCGATGTTCTGCCAGCTGGCACTGGCGAACAGCGCCACGCACAGCAGCAGCGCCAGCACCGGAATGAGCGGGCCACCGGGCAGCTTCAGCGCGCCGGGACGGTCAGCATAGCGCTTGGCCAGCACCAGCACCGCCGCCGCCGTGCCGATGTAGGCGAACAGGCGCGTGGTCATCGACAGCAGGGCCAGCTGCACGAAGGAACCGGACAGGGCCAGGCCCAACGCGATCAGCCCCTGGCAGAAGATCGCCGCGGCCGGCGTGCGGAAGCGCGGATGCACCTGCGCCAGCACCTTCGGGCCGTAGCCATCGCGGGCCAGGGCGAACAGGAAGCGCGGTCCCATCATCATCGTGTTGCTGTTGGTGCCGAGGATGGAGATGGTCGCGCCGACGGTGAGGATCAGCGCCAGGGCTTCGCCGCCGAAACCGGCCGCGGCATCGGCCAGCGGCGTGGCCGAACTGGCCAGGCCGGCCAGCGTGCCCTGCGCCACCAGCTGCACCGCGCCGTAGATGACGGTGACGGTGACGATCATGGTGATGAGCGCGAACGGGATGTCGCGGCGCGGGTTGCGGTATTCGCCGGCCGCGGCCGGGATGTTCTCGAAACCGGCGTAGGCGTACAGCAGCAGGAGTGCGGCCTCGCCCATGCGCTGCAGGTCGTGCGGGTCCGGGCGCTGGCCGGAGAACGCCAGCTGCGGGTCGATGTAGAACGCACCGATGGCCACGAACAGCAGCAGCGGCAGCATCTTGCCGATGACCAGCACGATGCCGGTACGCGCCGCCGAGCGCACGCCGATGATGTTGACCCCGGTGAGGAAGCCCAGCGACACCACGATCACCGCGATGCGGCCCATGCCGGCGCCGGCCCACGGCCAGAAGCGCGCGACCGCATCGGCCAGCGCATTGCTGAGCGCAGCGGCCGAGCTGATGCGGGTCAGCCAGATCATCCAGCCGATCTCGAAGCCGGCGAAGCGGCCGAACGCCTCGCGCGCATACAGGTAGCTGCCGCCGGGTTCATCGAAGTAGCTGGCGGCCTGCGCGTAGCACAGCACCAGCAGCGCCACGACGATGCCGGCGGCGACCACGCCCCACAAGCTGAAAGGGCCGAGCAGGGCGACGGTGGCGGCGGGCAGCAGGTAGATGCCGCTGCCGACCACATCGTTGATCGACAGGCCGACGATCTGCCAGCGGCTGACCGCGCGCTGCAGCTGCGGTTCGTCCTGGGCGCTCAACGGCGTGCTCCGGTCAGTGCGGGCAGCTGCCACTGTGCCTGCAGGCGTGCGTACTCGGCGCGCGGCAGCAGCACGAAGCGCGGCGTGTCCTGCGGCCGCAGCCAATCCAGCAGCGCCTGCATGCGTGCCTGCGGCATGGCCGTGCAGCCGGCGGTGGCCTCACCGGGCTGGCGCCACAGGTGGGCGAAGATGCAGCTGCCCTTGCCGGGCTGGTTCTGCGGGTTGTGCGCGATCACGAAGCCTTCCTGGTAACGCACGTCGCCCTTGTCGTGCAGGTCCAGCCGCATCGGTTCGGTGGAGCCCTCTACGGCGGCGCGGCCGACCTTGGCCGCATCGACGATGCGGTTGTAGTACGGCGAGGCCGGCACATCCATGCAGTAGCTGCTGTCGAGCATCGGCTGGTACGCCATCGCGGTACCGGGGCGCGTGCCGGCGTAACCGAACGCACTGCCCAGCGCGAACACGCCGGCCGGGCTGCGGCCATCGCCTTCCTGCTTCTGCGGGCCGTCGCCCTGTGCCGGGTGCAGGCCCAGGCCCCAGGCGCTGCCGCTGCGGCCCAGCGACACCGGGAACGCCGTGCCCTGCGCGCGCCAGCCCTTGCCGTCGCGCACGAAGGCCTGCAGCTGGCCCTGGGTGCTGTCCCAGCCCTCGCTGGTGACCACGATCAATTGCCGCGCGCCATCCAGCGGCGCGGCGTGGAGGGACAGCGACGCGGCCAGCAGCAGCGCGGCGGTGACAAGGCGGGACAGCGGCTTCATCAGCAGGCGCTCCGGTCAGGAATCCAGCAGGTGGTCGATCCGTTCCAGGTTCACCGCAAGTTGCCGTTGGCGATCTGGATTGGCGTGGCAGAGCAGCACGAACAGGAAGTCGAGCAGGGCATGCATGGCGCTACGGTACAGCAGCTGCGCCACCTGCGGCGTGCGGTCGTAGGCGCACACGCCCAGCGAGGCATCGGCGTGCGCGCGCAGCGGGTTGGCGGTGTGGCGGGTGATCGACACCACCTTGCCGCCCATGTTCTGGAACTGCCGCGACAGCTGCGAAAGCTGCGGCAGGTTGCCGTATTCGGAAAACACCAGCAGCGCATCACGCGGGCGTGCCGCCGACAGGTTGGCCAGCAGCAGCACCGGATCGGTGTGCGGCACCACCAGCAGGCCGAGCAGGGACAGCCGCATGGCGAACTCGCGGGCGAACAGGCCGTCATCGCCCAGCCCGTACACGAACAGCTTGGGCGCGCCGTCCAGCAGCTGGACGATGCGTTCGATCTCCTCGCGCGGGTTGGCCTGGCGGGTTTCTTCCTCGGCCTGGGCCTTGCTGCGGCGCAGGGCATCGCCCAGGCGCAGGTAGTGATCGGCGCTGTCCGGTTCGTCCGGCGCCTGCTGCGGGTCGGCACCGGCGCGGGCCACGTCCTGGCCGATGGAGTACTTCAGGTCCGGGTAGCCCTTGAAGCCCAGTTTCTGGCTGAACTTGACCACGCTGGACTGGCTGATGCCCAGCGCGCTGGCCAGCTGCTGCGAGGAGTAATCGCGCAGCAGGTGGGCGTTGTCGAGGATGAAATCGGCGATGCGGCGTTCGATGGCCGACATCTGCCCGCGCTCGGTTCGGATTTTCAGCAGGGGCGGCATGCGGGGTGTCCGGGGGGCGGGAGGCGTTCTGTGGCGTGGGCAACAGCATCCACGCATGGCGTGGATCTACTGGTGTGCGGCCCTTGTAGAGTCGAGCCATGCTCGACTGCGCAAATCAACCCAGCATCTCCAGGCCGCGTACTTCGGTGATGCCCAGCCCCGGTACGTCGCTGATGCTGATCTCCGATTCGTTGAAATGCACGCCGCCGCTGACCGGGTCGAACTGGCCCAGCGAGGGGCCGTCCAGGTCGACCTTGGTGATCACATCGCTCTTGGCCACGGCCAGGTGCACCGCGGCGGCCACGCTGATGCTCGATTCGATCATGCAGCCAATCATGCATGGCACGCCGTAGATGCCGGCGATGTCGGCAATGCGGATCGCGTTGGACAGGCCGCCGGTCTTCATCAGCTTGATGTTGATGATGTCGGCCGCGCGCTGTTGGATCAGGTCCATCACCTGGCTCGGGCTGAACACGCTTTCGTCGGCCATCACCGGTGTGTTGACCCGGTCGGTGACGTACTTCAGGCCGGTGATGTCGGCGGCTTTCACCGGCTGTTCGAGCAGCTCCAGCACCACGCCGGCGTCTTCCAGCGTGCGCATGGCATGCACGGCCTGCTTGGCGGTCCAGCCCTGGTTGGCATCCAGGCGCAGCAGGGCGCGGCCCTGCACGGCGGCATGGATCGCCTTGACCCGCTCGATGTCCAGGCCGATGTCCTTGCCCACCTTGATCTTCAGCGACTCGAAACCGCGCTCGATGGCAGACAGCGAATCGGCCACCATCTTGTCGATGTAGTCCACGCTGATGGTGATGTCGGTGGTGATGACCGGATCGCCGCCGCCCAGCATCTGGTACAGCGGCGCGCCGTGCAGCTGCGCCCACAGGTCGTACAGGGCGATTTCCACCGCCGCCTTGGCGCTGGTGTTGCGCTCCATGGCGGTCTGCACCAGCGTGCACAGGTGGTTGAGGTTGACCACGTCCTGGCCGATCAGGCGCGGGGCGATGAAGTGGCGGATCGCTTCGATGATCGAGCCGTGGGTATCGCCGGTGATGACCGCGGTGGCCGGCGCTTCGCCGTAGCCGGTGTTGCCAGTGTCGGTGCGGATCAGCACCACCACGTCTTCCACGGTTTCCACCGTGCGCAGGGCGGTCTTGAAGGGGGTCTTCAGCGGCACGCGCAGCATGCCCAGTTCGATGGCGGTGATCTTCATTCGGCAGTCTTGGCCCGCAGGCGCTGGATGTTGGTGATGCGGTCGATGTAGCGGACGGTATCGCTGGCCATCATCGGCTCCAGCGGGGTGACCGAGACACCATTGAGGTGGGCCTGCACGCGCTTTCCGTCGGCACCAAACCAGCTGCCGCCCGCCGTATCGTGGATGACCCAGGTGCGGCCGTCGACGTGGCCGATGGCCATCATCACGTGGCCGGGGATGTAGACCAGATCGCCCACCTGCAGGTCGGTCACGGCGCGGTCGCGCGCGGCCTTGCCGGTCTTTTCGGTGAACGGCAGGCGGTCCAGCGCCGGGCTGACCGCCTGCGCGCTGGTATTGCGCGGCAGCAGCACGCCGAAGCTGCGGTAGATCTCGGAAACGAAACCGCTGCAGTCGCGGGTGTCGTAGTCGTGGCCCCAGCCGTAGCGCTCGCCGAGGAACTTGAAGGCCTGCTGCAGCAGCAGGCGCGGGGTCAGCGCCAGGTATTCGCCGGCGGTGTCCTGCGAGCGCGGCAGCAGCGCCGGCACCAGCTTCAACTGGCCATCGGCTTCGCGCACCGGCAGCTGCACCACCCACGCGGCATGCGCCTGCTGGCCGTTGACCGGCGTGGCCGCGGGCCAGTCGGCCAGCACCGGCAGGCGCACGCCCATGTCCAGCTGCAGGCGCGAGACCCGCGGCTCTTCCGGGGTGAACGCGGTGTGCGCCACCGCGCCGGTGACGATGCGGTACGGACCCTGCGCGCCGTAACCGAGCACGCTGGCCTTGTCACCCGTGGCCACCGACTCGGCTTCGATCCACGCGCTGTAGCGTTCGCTGTGCACGAACAACCAGCGGCCATCGGCGCTGCGATGGACCACGGCGACCTTGTCACCGGGGAACAGCGCCGATTCCTGGAAGCGGTCGATATCGGTATCGGCGGTGCTACTGAAGACGCGCTGGCGGGTCGGGAAGGTGCGCAGTGCCGCGCGCTTCACCACCAGGCCGTACTGCGGCGCCGCCTGTGCGGCGATTGCCTGCAGGCCGAGGTTGGCCTCGATCGACGCGCGCATGGCGGCGGCGATCGGCTGGCCCTGGTCGTCGTACAAGGCACGTGTCGGCCAGCTAGACAGCGCAGTGATGCTGCTGCGTACCTGCGCGGCGGTCAGCTGCGCGGGCAGGGTGGCGATGTCCTGGATGTGCGCATCCTGGCTGCCCATGCGCGCGTTCTGCGCGTCGATCTGCGCGCGGTCGAGGATCGGCGCATCGGCGTTGTCCAGCCGCGCGGCCCAGTACTGCGGGGTCAGGTAGGCCTCGTGCAGGCCAATGACATAGGGCAGCGGCGCGCCGGGATCGGGCGGCGGTGCGGTCCGTGCGAAGGCCGGTGCCGCCAGCAGGCACAGGGCCAGGGTCAACCGGCGCGGCCAGTGCCGGCGCGGTTCGCGGGAAGCCAGGATCATGCGCTGCACACCCTCCTCAATGCCTCTGGGAATACTTATTCCTTTCGGCCGCGAAAGCAAGAATAAATTATTGACCCGCTACCCGGCCCGTGTTACACAGCCGTTACCACCCGCGCTGGGGAAGTGTCGCCGTGGATCCCGTCGTTCGCAAACTGCGTCTGCCTGCCGCTGCCGGCCTGTGTGCCGTGCTGCTGCTGTGGGCGTCGACGGCGGCGGCGCAGGATGTGCGGGGGCAAGGTGCAGGCGAGACGCGATTGATCGATCTGGTCGACAGTGGCCGCTTCGCGCAAGCCGAAGACCTGCTGGCGCGCGGCGATCTACCCGCCACGGCGGCCCACCAGCGCGAACGCATGCGCCGCATCCGCCTGGATTTCAGCCTGGACGAGGCGGCAGCGAAAACCGCCGTGCGCCGCTGGATTCCCGACCTGACCGATGCCGAATTCGCGCGCTGGGATCAGCTGGGCCTGATCGAACATCTCGATATCGACGGCACGCGCTGGTACTTCAAGCGCGCACCGTCCAACCTGTTCCGGCTCAGCGATGAGGCACGCGCGCGCCGCCGTGCCGACGCACCGCTGCCGGCGCCGGGCCCGAACGAAGTGCTCAATGCGCATCACGCACGCGTGCTCGCTGCCGCTGGCCAGAGCGGCGAGGCGTCGGTGCTGCCGCAGCGCATTGCGTTCACCCAGTCGCTGACGGTGAAGGCGGACGCCGTGCCGGCCGGGGAAACCATCCGCGTGTGGATTCCGTACCCGCGCGAGATTCCCGGGCAGCAGGAGCAGGTGCAGTGGCTGGGCAGCACGCCGGGCAAGGCGCGCGTCGCCCCGGCCAGCACCCTGCAGCGCACCGCCTATCTGGAGGCGAAGGCAGTGGCCGGGCAGCCGACCCGGTTCGAGATCCGCTACGCGGCCACGATCTTCGCGCGGCATACGGCGGTAGACCCGGCACGCGTGCAAGCCACCCCGGCCGATCCGGCGCTGCAGCCGTTCCTCGCCGAGCAGCTGCCGCACGTGCGTTTCACTCCGGCACTGAAGCTGTTTTCCGACCAGGTGCTGCAGGGGGAAACGCGCCCGTATGACGTGGTGCGCCGGCTGTACGCCGCAGTCGATCGCATTCCGTGGGCCGGCGCCCGCGAGTATTCCACGCTCAGCAACATCAGCGATTACGCCCTGCATGCCGGGCATGCCGACTGCGGGCAGCAGACCCTGCTGCTGATCGCCCTGCTGCGCATGAACGGCATTCCCGCGCGCTGGCAGTCGGGCCGGGTGTTCTCCGATGACGGCAGCGGCTACGCCAACCTGCACGACTGGGGTGCGGTCTATCTGGCGCCGTATGGCTGGCTGCCAATGGACGTGACCACCGGTGCGCTGGCCAGCGACACGCCCGCACTGCGCGACTTCTATCTCGGTGGCCTCGATGGCTACCGCATCGCCTTCAACGATGATTTCGGCCAGCCGTTCGTGCCCGCCAAACAGCATTACCGCTCGGAAACGGTCGACTCGCAGCGCGGCGAGGCCGAGTGGGCGGGCGGCAACCTGTACTTCGACCAATGGGACGACGACTTCCAGTGGCAGGTACTGCCGGCCGGGCAACGCTAGCGCACTACCTCCACCACCACACCATTCAATTCTTGCAGGAGAGAGCAGGGGATGAAGGCTTACAGCATCAAGCGGGCGGCGTTGTGCGTCGCCCTTGGGGCGTGTCTGGGCATCATGCTGCCCGGCACCGTGATGGCCCAGACCGTGAGCGGCGCCGTCGCCGGCCGCGCAACCGCCGGTGACCAGGTCACCGTGGTGAGCAGCAGCACCGGCCTGACCCGCACCGTCACCGTCGGCGCCGATGGCAGCTACCGCCTCGGCCAGCTGCCGGTAGGCGACTACCAGCTGCAGCTCAGCCGCGAGGGGCAAAAACTGGGCGACCAGGTGGCTGTCAGCGTGGCAGTGGGTGGCACCACCACGGTGAACCTGGCCAGCGCCGGCGGCGTCACCAACCTGGATGCCCTGCAGGTGACCGGCACGCGGGTGATCAACCGCGTGGACGTCTACTCCACCGAGACCTCGTTCAACATCAACCGCCAGGAAATCTCGCGGTTGCCGGTGGCGCAGGATCTGTCCGCCGTCGCGCTGATGGCGCCGGGCGTGGTCGGTGGCAACTCCTCGTTCGGTGGCCTGTCCTTTGCCGGTTCGTCGGTGGCCGAGAACGCGGTGTTCATCAACGGCCTCAACGTCACCGACATGTACACCCGGCGTGGCTTCAGCACCGCACCGTTCGCCTTCTTCAACGAATTCCAGGTCAAGACCGGGGGCTACTCGGTCGAGTTCGGCCGCTCCACCGGCGGTGTCATCAACGCGGTGACACGCTCGGGCAGCAACGAGTTCGAGGGCGGCGTGGAAGTGACCGCCGAGCCCAGCGCGTGGCGTGCCAGCGGGCGCGACCACTTCCACCGTGACGGCACCGCGCACTCCTACGGCAGCCGTGACAACAACTCGTTCTTCAAGACCAACGTCTGGGGTTCGGGCCCGATCATCAAGGACAAGCTGTTCCTGTTCGCCATGTACGAGGACCGCGACGACCGCGGCCACAACACCTCGTCCGATGGCAGCACCTGGTTCAAGAACAACTCCGGCAACGGTTTCTGGGGCACCAAGCTGGACTGGAACATCAACGACAACCACAGCCTGGCGCTGCTGGCGTTCTCCGACGAGGGCGATGTCACCAATGCGTCGTATGGCTACGACTGGGATGACGACCGCATCGGCGACTGGGGCGGCGACTCCATCACCGAGACCGGCGGCCGCAACTGGTCGGCCACCTACACCGGCCACTTCGGGCAGAACTTCACCGCCCGCGCCATGGTCGGCCAGAACAACCAGCGCGCCTTCACCAATTCCTCGCTGGACCAGGCCTGCAGTCCGGTGTTCACCGACAGCACCTATGGCCCGCGCCTGGGCAAGCTGCAGGGCCTGCGTGCCGGCTGCCATCCCACCGGCACCGCCGTGGCCGAGCGCGATGACACCCGCGATGTCGCCCGCCTGGATTTCGAATGGCAGCTGGGCGACCACCTGCTGCGCTTCGGCCTGGACCGCGAGCTGATGACCACCGACCAGTCGACCCGTTACCCGGGGCCAACGGCGCTGAGCTACACCGCCTATCTGGCGCGGCCCGGCGATGAAGTGTGGGACGGCGCCAACGCCTACGTGCCGGCCGGCGTCACCGAGATGCTGCGCGCCCGCAACCGCCAGTCCGGCGGCAAGTTCGAGACCGAAGCCAATGCCTTCTACCTGGAAGACATCTGGAACATCACCCCGAACCTGATGCTCAACCTCGGCATCCGCTGGGACCGCTTCGAAAACCGCACGGCCGAGGGCAAGGCGTTCATCAAGATGGACGACCTGTTCGCCCCGCGCGTCGGTTTCTCGTGGGACATGCGCGGCGATGGCAGCACCAAGCTGTTCGGCAATGCCGGCCGCTACTACCTGCCGGTCACCAACAACATCAACGTCAACTTTGCCGGTGGCCTCACCGACGAATACAGCTACTACGTGCTGGAAGGCTGGGAGCAGAAGACCTCGCCGACCGGCTCGGCGTACATGGCGCCGATCATCGGCGCGCAGATCGGGCCAACCGACACGCGCATGAACACTGGCGGCGCCGACCTGCGGCAGAGCGTGGACCGCGACCTGAAGGCGGTCTACCAGGACGAGTACATCCTCGGCTTCCAGAACATGATCAACGCCGCCTGGTCGTGGGGCGTCAACGCAACGTACCGGCGCATGACCCGCGCGCTGGATGACATCCGCATCAACTACACCCCGTGCGGCCCGACGCCGAGCACGCTGTGGCCGATCGGCAACCCCGGCGAGAGCCTGACCCTGTGGGGCGACCAGAGCATCGGCTGCGCCACCGAAGGCTGGATCACCATCGACACCGCCAACAGCGGCTACCGCAAGGGCGGCAGCGGCGAGGTCATCGGCTATTCCAAGCCCAAGCGCACCTACAAGGGCCTGGAATTCCAGATCGACCGCGCCTGGGACGAGAAGTGGCTGTTCAACGCGTCCTACCTGTGGTCGCGCAGCGATGGCAACTTCGAAGGCCCGGTGAACTCCGATACCAACTACGGCGACACCGGCATGGTGCAGTACTGGGATCATCCGGCCACCAACGAACGCTATGGCGTGCTGTTCAACGACTTCCGCCACCAGATCAAGCTGCGCGCGGCCTATGCGCTGAACCAGCAGTGGTCGTTCGGCACCACCCTGCAGGTGCAGTCCGGCGGCCCGATCACCGCCTATGGCGTGATGTGGCCGAACGACACCATCGCCGGTGGCAGCACCTCCAGCGAAGGCAGTGGTGGCGGCACCGGCTGGCTGTGCGTGGCCAACTGTTCCGGGCCGTATGACCAGCGCCAGTTCGAGTACAGCCCGCGCGGTGCGTTCGGTCGCCTGCCGTGGACCTGGACGATGGGCGCCAACGTGACCTGGCGCCTGCCGGTGGAGGGCATCGACCTGAGCGCCCGGCTGTCGGTGTACAACCTGACCAACAACCAGAAGACCATCAACGTGCACCAGCGCTACGAAGCACAGCCGGGCCAGTACCGCGAAGCGACCTTCGCCACCGGCACGCGCTGGCAGGCACCGCGCTACACGCAGCTGGTGGTGACGTGGAACTTCTGAAGCATGCCGCGCGGGTGGCGTCGGGTTTGCTGGCGCTGGCCGCCTTGCCTGCGGTGGCGGCGGAATCGATGGACACCGCCGCCATCGATGCCGATGTCGCCGCCGTGGTCGAGCACGCGCATCTGCCCGGGCTGGCCATGGCCGTGGTCGAGCAGGGAAGGGTGGTCTACCAGCACGCCGAAGGCGCGCGTGGGGATGGCGGCCGCATCGACGAGGACACGCTGTTCAAGATCGCCTCCAACAGCAAGGCGATGACCGCCGCGCTGCTGGCGCGCCTGGTGGAGCAGGGCAGGCTGCGCTGGGATGACCCGGTGCGGAAGCACCTGCCCGGCTTCACCATGCATGACCCGTGGGTGGGCGAGCACATGCAGGTGCGCGACCTGCTCATCCACAACAGCGGCCTCGGCCTGGGCGCCGGCGACCTGATGCTGTGGCCGGAGCCCAACGCCTATACGCGCGCCGACATCATCGCAGGACTGGCCCACCTCAAGCCGGTCACCAGCTTCCGCAGTGGTTACGCCTACGACAACCTGATGTACGTGGTGGCCGGTGAAGTGGCCGCCGCTGCCGGTGGCAAGCCTTACGACCAGCTGATGCGCGAGCAGGTGTTCGCACCGCTGGGAATGGACCGCTGCCAGGTGGGCGCGTGGTCGGTGAAGCGCGTGGGCAACGTCGCCCAGCCACACGCCTGGCGCGAGGGCCGCAACGTGGTGGTCAACGCCGATGGCGCGACCAGCCCCGACCTGACCTCGATGGCCGCGGGTGGCATCCGCTGTTCGCTGCGCGACATGACGCGCTGGATGCAGGTGCTGCTGGACCCGGCGCTGGTACCCGGCTGGCTGGGCAGCGAGCAGCGGCGCACGCTGTGGACCCTGCACATGCCGATGCCGCTGGGCGAACGCCAGCGCCGCTGGGACAACGCGCATTTCATGGGCTACGGCTACGGCTGGCGCGTTTCGGACATGGACGGGCAGTGGAAGGTGGCGCATACCGGCACCTTGTCCGGCATGTATTCCTCGCTGGCCCTGCTGCCGGACCGCAAGGTGGGTGTGGTGATGCTGATGAACGGCGAGGGCGAGGACGCGCGCACGGTGCTGATGCAGTCGGCGCTGAAGCGCTTCACCGCCGTGGGCGCAGCGCCGCCGGCGATGGAGTATCTGGCAGAGCTCCGTGCCGACCAGGCCGAGCGTGCCGCCAGCGGAGGCGGGCGTCCGTCCACCGCCGGCGCGCGGCCGGTGGCTCGCGATGCGCTGCCGCAGTGGCAGGGCCGTTACCGCGATCCGTGGCTGGGCCCGGCCTCGCTGTGCCCGGGCAAGGACGGCCTGCGATTCAGCGTGGACAAATCGCCCAAGCTGCAGGCGCAGGTGATGCAGCTGCAGGGTCGCTGGCTGCTGCACTGGGATACGCTGGAGGCATCCGCGCAGGCATGGCTGCAGGCCGACGACGGTGCACCACCCACGCTGCAGCTGCGCGCCCTCGATCCGGACATCGACTTCAGTTATGACTTCCAGGACCTGCATTTCACGCGTACTGGCGATTGCCCTGGCGGGCAGCACGCACGCCGCTGAGCCACCGCTCATCTCACCGGCCACCGATGCGGCCAGCGCCGGTCTGCTGGAGATCCGCACGCTGGCCCCGCGCATCGAGCTGGACATCCGCTACGCTGGCGCCAACAACTTCACCGGTGCCCGCGTGCCGGGCTACGCGTCTTCGTCGTGCTATCTGCTGGCCCCGGTGGCGAAGGCCTTGGCTGCGGTGGAAGGCGACCTGCGTGCCGAGGGTTATGCGCTGCGAATCTACGACTGCTACCGCCCAGTGCGTTCGGTGCAGGCGTTCATGGCCTGGGTGCAGGATCCGCACGAGCAGTCGCGCAAGGCCCTGCAGTACCCGGACCTGGACAAGCCGCGGCTGCTGGCCGATGGCTACATCGCCGAGCGCTCGGGCCACAGCCGGGGTGCGACGGTGGACCTGGGGCTGCTGGATTGCCGGACGGGGACGTGCGTGGTGATGGACATGGGCACGGATTTCGATTTCTTCGGCGTGCGTGCGCATACCGATGCGGCGGGGCTGACGGCGGCGCAGCGTGGGAACCGGCAGCGGTTGCTGCAGGCGATGGCACGGCGCGGGTTTGCCAACTACCCGCAGGAGTGGTGGCACTACACACTGCAGCCGGAGCCGGATGCCGGCACGGCCTACGATTTTCCAGTGCGGTGATGGTTTTTCTTTTGCAGGGCTTGCAGCCCTGCACCTGCTTCAAGCCAGGGCAACGTCAACGTCAAAAGCTGGCTATCCGTGGGATGGCGGGGTGGGTCCGGTTGCTGCGCAACGGGCTCTGACCCCAGATTTGTTTCGATATCTGACAGATGTGTCGACCAACAGCCGCGCATGCGCAGTAGATCCACGCCATGCGTGGATGATTAATTCGATATCTGACAGATGTGCCGACCAACGGTCGGCACCCACCACCAGCAGTTCCCAACAGCCGCGTGAACCTGTCGAAGGCGGGGCACTGTGGGTTTGCGAGGTGTGAGCCGCATGGATGCGGCGACCAAGCCCCATGGACGTATCTACGGCGTCCCCGCAAACCCACAGTGCCCCGCCATCCCGCGGATAGCCCGCCGTTGATCTTGGGGTTGCCGGCCAGCGGCCGGCACTACCGGCAGGTGCAGGGCTGCAAGCCCTGCCGATACCCTTACACTCACTACCGCCTCCCAACTACCCACCTGCATGAACCTTCCGCTGCACTTCGGCCTGCTCGGCTCCCTCGAAGCCGGTGCCATCGCCCTGCTGGTCGGGCTGCTGGTGTACTTCCTCTGGCACCACCTGTGCCGGGTGTTTCGCTGGTCCATGGGCCATGCCATCGGCTGGGCCTGCGTGTTCTCCGTCGCCATCTCCGCCGGCATCGACATGTGGAAGCTGTTCTACATGGGCATCGTCCGCCTGGAATCGCCGCTGTATGCGCGCATCTTCCTCTCCACCATCCACGACCCCAACGAACTGGGCAGCCGCGTGGTGCTGGAAATCGCCGGCGCGCTCTCCGGTGTTGCGCTCGGATGGGTCTTGTTCAGTTCGCGGTCATCCGCGCAGAACGTCGATTGACGCAGGTTTTTCGTTGCGTGCCGGTTAAATCCGGCCGCGCTGAATGTGCACCTTATGGACCGCTCACTTTGCCCTAACCACCGCGCTAAACCATGCGCCGGGGCGAGTGGTTAATGGGGTGTATGCACGCCGGTCGCGGCCCAAAATCGATTCAGAAACGCGGTGGCAGGGTAGGTGCCGTGCGGAGACAACACCCCGCGCTCCACCACCCAAAGGAGATCCACCTGATGACTATTCGCAACCGCAAGCCCCTGCTCGCCCTGATCGTTGCCGCCGGTAGTGTGCTGGCCGTCCCGGCCATGGCGCAGAGCGCCCAGCAGCAGGCAGCCCAGGCACAGAATCAGGCGGCGCAGGCCCAGCAGTCGGCAGCCCAGGCGGGTCAGGCGGCTGACCAGGCCTCCAGTGCGGCTGCATCGGCGCAGGCACAGGCCAATGGCGGCGGCCAGACGTGGGCCAGCATCGATACCGATGGCAACGGCACCATCAGCAAGTCCGAGGCACAGGTGAACGCGGGCCTGGCCCAGGTGTTCGACCAGGCCGACACCAACAAGGACGGCGAGCTCAGCGCCGATGAGTACAAGGCCTTCGTGGCCGCCCAGCAGGCCGGGGCGGGTGCAGGTGCCGGCGGCGGCAACTGATCGTCGCTCGCTTTGAATGAAACCGGTTGAATGAATCCGGTTGTGTTCGGGGCAACCGGTGCATGGGGCCCGGGCGGTGAAGGCCGCCCGGGTTTTTGTTGCCCTCGCCACCCCTGTATCCTTGTCGCATGAACGCCTCCACGCCCGCGCGCTCGCGCGCCATCGGCCTGGTCGGTTTTGACGGTGACGACACGCTGTGGAAGAGCGAGGACTATTACCGCAAGGCCGAGCAGGAATACCTGGACCTGCTGTCGCGCTACGTCGACGTGCACGACACCCAGACCGCCCGCCACCTGCTGGAAGTGCAGCAGCGCAACCTGGCCGTGTTCGGCTACGGGGTGAAGGGCATGGTCCTGTCGATGATCGAAGCGGCCATCGACATCACCGGCCAGCGCATCGACGCCAAGGACATCCAGCGCATGCTGGATATCGGCCATGAAACCCTGCGCCACCCGGTCGACCTGATCGACGGCGTGCGCGAATCGGTCGCAGCCATCGCCGAGCAGTACCCGGTGGTGCTGATCACCAAGGGCGATCTGTTCCACCAGGAAGCCAAGATCAAGGTGGCCAAGCTGCACGAGCTGTTCCCGCGCATCGAGATCGTCTCGGAGAAGGACCCGGAAACCTACGCGCGCGTGCTGTCCGAATTCGATCTGCCGATGCAGCAGTTCGTGATGGTCGGCAACTCGCTGCGCTCGGATATCGAGCCGGTGGTCACCCTGGGCGGCTGGGGCATCCACACCCCGTACGCGGTTACTTGGGCGCACGAAACCCAGCATGGCGTGGCCGACGACGAGCCGCGCATGGTCACCGCCGATACCGCCTGGGATTGGCCGGCCGCGCTGGCCGCGATCGAGGCCAAGGCCGCTGCAGCGGCCTGACAGGACCCGGCGGCTGCGGCAGAATCGGGGCATGAACCGTTTCTCGATCCTGCTGCTGTCGCTCCTGCTGCTGGCGCCGGCCACCGTGCTGGCCCAGCAGACCGCCGAACGTTCGGCGGCCTACACGGTGGAAACCGGTGACCGCTGGCTAGATGCCCAGCTGCAGGACATCAACCACTACGCCGAGCGCTACCCCGATGCCTTCCTCGACGAGGTATCGCGCTACGCCAACGTGCCGCGCGGCTATGTCAGCGCACTGTTCACCAATCACGGCTGGCAGGCCGGCGATATCTACTTCGCCTGCTTCTGGGCCAAGGCCAGCGGCCAGACCTGCCGCGACAGCGTGCGCGCCTTCAGCCAGAACCCGGAAGGGGGCTGGGAGGCCGTGGTCACGCGCATGCCGGTGAAGCCGGACAACCTGCATGTCCGCGCCGTGCGCCACGCCATCGTGGCCAGCTACGAGCACTGGGACCGGCCGATCACCCTCGACGCCACCCTGAAGCGCCAGCTCAAGCGGTAGTGGCCCGGGCGGGGGGGGGCCGGGGAGGGGGCGGGGCCGCCCGCCGCGGGCGCGGCGCCGCCGAGGGTGGGGGGGGTGTTTTTACGGCCGCCCGCCGC